>DATFKK010000001.1 GCA_035268685.1 Candidatus Krumholzibacteriia bacterium
TGTGGAGTCACCCTGCTCGGCTTCGTCCTCTCCCTGGCGAGCTGTGGCCTGTTCGGAACGGCGATCGGCCGTCTGCAGGAGCAGCGCTCGATCGCCGTCACCGAACTCGAGCGCGGGGCCGACGCGTGGTTCGGCGTCTTCACCGTGGAAGAGGGCGCCTCGGTGCGGGTGGAGTTCACCGCCGAGACGGTGATCACCGAGGACGATCTGGCCCGCGCCGATTCGTCGGCCGCCATCCTGCAGTCCTCGCTGCCCGCGAATTACCGGGTCGAGGGTCCCGACGGTACCGAGCTCACGCGGGGCGCGGGGTCGTTGTCGGGATCGACCGTCCTGTCCGCCGCCGACCACCCATCGCGGGACGACACGCCCGACCGGATCACGACGAGCCGCGCGACCGAGCCCTTCGTCACCACCGCCGGCGGTGATCACGTCGCATTGCTGGAGGTCGCCGCGCACGACGAGCAGGAACGGCCACTGGCCGCCGCCCGCATGACCGTCTTCGACCGCGTACCCACCGGCCTGGGCGGACTCACGGCGGGCGGTTTCGCGAGCTTCCTGCTGGGCCCGCTGGTCGCGTTCGTCGGGATCGTGCTCTTCGCGGTCGGTATGCTGCTGCGCGCGAAGAGGAAGGGTGGGTAGGGAAATCGTGATGGGCTTCCGGGTCGGAACATCCCCAGGTGTCACCGGCCCGGAAGGGGCACGGTCGTCGATCCTCCGCGGGTCCCCGTCCATGGCGCCCGAGTTCCAAGGAGCACGGATCTCCATGCAGTCCATCGCCCTGCTAAGCCTGAACCTTGGCAACAGCACCACGCGCACGCTCGCTCGCATCGAGGACATGCGCGATCACTGCATGGTGGCGCCGACAGCGCGCGGGGGCGGCCACACTCTCTGGGTGCTCGGTCATCTGGCCTACATCGAAGCACTGGTGATCCGGCGCTTCATGCTCGGCGAGGAGAATCCACTCGCCGCCTGGGAGCCGATCTTCGACGGAGAGGAGCCACACGCCGATCGCGACTGCTATCCGCCGTTCGACGAGATCCTCGCCACGTGCCGAGACATGCGGACGTGGACGGCGAGCCACGTCGAATCGCTCACCGAGGACGATCTCGACGTTTCGAGCGCGAACGTACCGCAGGGATGGGAGTCGACCTTCGGCACCGTGCGGCTCTGCGTGCAGTACGTCGCCGACCACTGGCTCATGCACCGCGGCCAACTCGCCGACGCGCGGCGCGCAGCCGGTGTCGACAGGATGTGGGTCTAGGCCGTCTGGGCTGTCGGTCGACACCGGATTTCTCGAGGAACACGTCGAAGGCGCGGAGCAGAGCCGCACGCGCCTCGTCGTAGCGCCCCAGGGCCATGAGCGTGACGCCGCGATCGCCGTGCGCCAGTGCCGTTCTCGGATCGTCCGGTTCGTACATGCGACCGGCGATCTCGAGGGCCTGGTCGAAGAGGACGAGCCCTTCGTCGGAGCGTTCGAGAGCACGAAGGGCGAGCCCTTCGTTGCGCAGCACGGCGAGCACGTCGGGGTGTTCGGTTCCGAAGTGCTGCTCGTAGGGCTGCAGGGCGCGATCGAAGTCTGCGAGTGCACCCTCGTAGTCGCCGCTCTCATTGCGGTACTGGGCAGCGTCGTTCATGTACACCGCCAGCCGGGGTTGGTCGTCGAGGTCGCGTTGGATGTCCTGTGCGAGTTCCGCCGGCGAAGCGTAGCGGCGATTGCGATCCTTCTCGAGCGCCCGCATCACGATCCAGTCCAGGTCGCCGCGGATCTGGCCCGAGAGACGTCGGGTATCGGTGCGACGAGACTGGATGATCTTCGTGGCGCTCGCGCCGAGCTCTCGTGTCAACGCACGAGCACTTCGCGCGAGTCCATCCGCGCCTTGATCAGTTCGAGCGCAACGGTTCGCCGGATCGGGGCCTCCTGGTCGGCCCTCCAGACCTCGCCCATGCCCCCGGTCCCGATCCGATGGCGGAGCACGTACGGGCCGAGCCGAGCACCTTCACGGGCGCTGGGGCCGGCGCGGTGCGACGGCTCCGGGTTCTCGCCGGAGGAATGCAGGGGACGATCGTCGTTCATCCCTGGATCCTATCGCGCCGGGCGCGAAGAGCCCAGAGGTTTGGTCGACGCCCCCCCGTTAGAAGCCCACCCGGTGCGGGAGTGCGAAGGTCCGCCACGCCACCATCACCGAACGAGCGTGAGCTTCTGGCTCCGAGTTCCGTCGAGGGTGCGCAGGCGCGCCACATAGGTTCCCGAGGCCACCAGCCGTCCCCCGTCGTCCGTGCCGTCCCACACGATCTCCGTCGAGCCGACGCCACGCACTCCTGACAGCAGCGTGCGTACGCGTCTCCCTGCCGTGTCGAAGATGGCGAGTTCGACCTCGCCGGCCACGGCGATCTCGAATCGCAAGCGCGTCCGCGGATTGAAGGGATTCGGCGTCGCCGGATCGAGCACGGAGCGGATCCGTGCGCCCGTCGGGACCACGTCGACCTGATCGATCATCAGCCAGTCCGACGGGCCGCGTCGCATGGCGAGCTCGTAGCGAACCACACCACCGTCGCGGAGACGGGGCGAAACGTCGACCGCGACGACGCGTCCACGAGCACTCGTTCGCAACGGAACGTTCCAGACCTCGTCGTCGCGAACCGCGGTCACGCGGAACTCGACGTCGCCGAGCAGGCCGACGAGCGACCATTCGAGCGACACGGAATTCCGACCGATCGAGGTCGACACCGAAGTCACCAGCGTCGAGACCGTGGAGCCGTCGTCGCAGGGACGACGAACGATCTCGAATCCATCGGCGCCGGCGACGAAGACTCCGTTCGGAGTCAACGCCAATTCGCCGCGGGAGACCTCCCAGAGACCCACGAGCACGGGGATGGCGGGGTCGGACACGTCGAAGAGTATCAGCCCCTCGACCGAGTTGACGTAGGCCAAGCCATTGCTCAGTGCCACGCTCCCCACCGATTGGCCGGATCCGAAGGCCGGTAGCGGAAGGTCGGCCACCAGGACCGGGGCGCCGGGAACCGTGACGTCCACGAGACTCGCCGAGCTCCGGTCGCCGATGAGCACCAGTTCTCCTTCGATTGCCACGTCGACGCTGGCCAGACCGAAGCCTGGTTCGGTCAGACCGACCGGTCCGTCCGGATCACCGAAGTCCACGACGCCGTAGGCCCCGAGGCCCTTGCGGTAGGCGACGAGCTTCGCGTCGGCGGCCACGGAGTTGATGATGCCGTCGATCACCAGCGTGCCCCGTGGGGTGGGTGCCGAGGGGTCGGTCAGGTCGAACGCCGTGATCGCCGACGAATCCCCGTACGAGACGGCGAAGAGCAGGTCGTTCGCGATCGTCATCGCGCGACCGGATCGCCCTTGCGGATACGCCACCGTCCGGACGAGCGCTGGTTGCGCCGGGTCCGTCGCGTCGTACACCACGAAGGAATCGCCACGCGCGGCGTAGACGTACGAACCGTCGACCTCGACCGCGTAGAACGAGAGAGCACCCAGGTCCGTCGTCCCCAGGTCGACGGGCGACGCCACGTCGGACACGTCGATCCACCGCAGGCCGCCGTCACCGATCACGGCGAGGCCGGCATCCACGGCCAAGGAAGGAGAATCCCGGAGATCCAGATCGATCCGGCCCGCACTCGGATCGATCGTCGTGTCTCCCAGATCGTACTGGGAAAGACCGGCTCCCCCGGAGACGTACAACGTCTCTCCGATGATCCCGACCCCGGATCCGAAGCCCCCGAGCACGGGGATCGGGGCGAGCGGAACGGACGACGAAGGGTCCGTAAGGTCGAAACCGACCCACGGACCGAACGAGATGCCGTATCCGTACACACGGTTGCCCACTCCGGCCTCGAGGGAGCCCAAGGGGATCGGCAGCTCCGAGTGCAGGACCGACATGCTGGTCGGATCGGAGACATCGACCGTGGTGACGCCGCCGTTGCCGAATACGTAGATTCGGTCGTCGACCTTCAGTCCCATCCCACTGGAAGCGATGGCGACAGGAACGATGTCGGAGCGGATCTCGGCGCCCGGTATCAGGGACGAGATC
This sequence comes from Candidatus Krumholzibacteriia bacterium, assembly GCA_035268685.1. Lineage (NCBI taxonomy): Bacteria > Candidatus Krumholzibacteriota > Candidatus Krumholzibacteriia > Candidatus Krumholzibacteriia bacterium. Next base: position 4,053 of record DATFKK010000001.1, read on the forward strand.
TCGTTCTCCGCCGACGACATCGCGAGGAGGTGAGCGCCCTGCGCCCACACCCGGTCGAAGCGCTCTCCGGAGAGTGTGCCGCCCAGAGGCGCCGGAAGCGCATCGGGGTCCGAGACGTCGAACTGGACCAGGCCCACGAAATTCTCTTGCACGAGGAACGCGACGCCGTCGACCACCGCGAGATCCCGTACGCCGCCCCCGCCACGACGGGCACGCGCCTCGGGAGTCGAGGGCGTCGACACGTCGACGATCTGGACGGCGACGCTGTCACCGCCCACGTAGAGGAAGTCACCCGAACGTGCGATCCGGCCTCCCGGGGTGCCGATCGTCGAATCCGACGTCACCCAGACAGGCCGCGTCGGATCGACGACGTCGTAGACGTGCAGACCGTCCGCCGCGATCCCGTACGCCAAGTTCCCCACGAACTCCACGTCCCCGATCGTTTCCGCCGCCGGCAGGGTTCCCTGCCATCGAGAGGCATCGGGGGGCTCGAGGCATTCCTGCGCCACGGCCGGATCCGGAATCGAGAGAAGTACGGTGAAGGCGCACAACACGAAGAACCGGCGAGGCATCGACACTCCAACGGCTGGTGGCAACGAAATCGACCACGAGGGTGGGAGACACTAGCACAGGAGCGCGCGGAGTGACGAAACCAAGGCGCGTTCGCCCGCGAGCTGCGCCGGGAAGGTGGCAACGGAACCGGTCTGGTCCGCGGCAGCGCTCAGGACCAGTGCGTCTTCCCGACCCGGCAGCACGGACGCCGTGAAGTCGGAAGGTTCACCCGACACCAGGGCGAATGGAGCATCGGACACGTCGTAGAAGACGATGCCGATCTCGCCGGGTCGTCTGTGGCTCCAGGCGCGGAGTCGGAAGCGCACGTCCCCGCACTCGTCGCCGACGCCGGGTTCCATCCGTCCGGGGCCGACGCCCTGCGCCTCGCGCGGTCCCTTGACACGCCACCTTCCGGTGCTATAATGATACTTGAAGGTATCAGAACGATACCCGAAGGTTCGTGGCCGTGGTCGGTCCGTGGCCCTCCCCCGGCCCTCGAAGGAGGCCCCTTGAACACCCGTGCACTTCCCACCCCGGCCGAAATCGGCGACCGGCACCGCTCGCTGATCTCGGCGGCATTCCTGGCCATCGGCCTGGGTTACGCGGCCGGCGCGGCCGGACATCTCCTGGACCTGGCCGAACCGCTCCGATGGCTCGAGGTCGGCGCCACCGTGATCGGCGTCCTGCTCATCCTCTGGGCCATGACGTGGAAGGCACGCATGCTCCAGGGGCGCTCGGCTCCCTACCTCACGGGGGACGGTTTCGTGGCCGGCACCGTGACCCGAGCCCACGTGGCTTCCTGGACCGCGACCTTCCTCGTGCTCGCCTTCCTCAAGGTCTTCGTGGACGACTCCAGCCTGCCCACCGAGTTCTTCCTGCAGACCGTGCTCGCCGTGATGCTGCTGGTCCAGGGCGTCGTCTTCTTCGTCCTCAACCGCTCGACGGACGAGGACGGCTTCCCGGAAGACGACGATGCGTGAGGTCCAGCTCCACAACCGCATCCGCGTCTTCCGGGCCGAGAAGCGGTGGAGTCAGACCGACCTGGCCCGACGGATCGGCGTCTCCCGGAAGACGATCAGTACGATCGAGGTCGGGCGCTTCGTTCCCTCCACCATCATCGCGCTCCTCATCGCACGCGAGTTCGACACCACGGTCGAGGAACTCTTCTCGATCGAGGACTGATTCCCCACGCCCACGAAAGCAGAACACCATGAAGACCCCAGGCATCCTGGCGGCCGGGCTGGCCGGCCTTCTCTTGGCGAACCCGGTTCTCGCGTCCGACGACGGCCGGATCCAGCACGTGATCCGCTCCGGTGACCCCGAGCAGGAACGAGCCATCACCGTCGACCTTCCGTCGTCCTACGAGGACGACACGACCCACGACCATCCGGTTCTGTACGTACTCGACGGGGAATCGAATCTCGACCACGCCGTCGCGGTGGCCGACTTCCTCTCCGAGAGCATGATGGCCCCCGAAATGATCGTGGTGGGTGTCCACGCCGGAGCCACCCGCGCCCGCGACTACCTTCCGAGCAACCAGGAGGGCTCGCCCGGCGCCGATCAGTTCCTCGACTTCCTGCAGGACGAGCTCCTGCCCTTCGTCGAAAAGCACTACGCGGCCGCGCCGCTTCGCTTGATCTCCGGTCACTCCTACGGCGGCGTGCTCGTGACCCACGCGCTGAGCCGACGGCCCGCTCTCTTCCGCGCCTACCTGGCCCAGAGCCCCTACCTCGACGAAGCGACCGCCGCGCCCGTCGTGGCGGAGCTCGAGAAAGGGTTGCGCCGAACCGACTCCCAGGGCGTGTTCTACTTCGCCAACCTGGGAGACGAGCCCGAACTGGCGGCCGGCTTCCAGACGCTGGGCGCGGCTCTGGAAGGCGTGGAGACCGAAGGTCTGACGTTCCGCACGACCCGCGAGGCCGGCGCCCGCCACATGTCGACACGACTGGTGGGCCTGCACGACGGTCTGGTCTGGTTCTTCCACGACCGGTGGCCGCTTCCCGATGCGGTCCTGTCCGGCGGCGGTGCGGACGCTCTCGCCCGACACCTCACCGAACTCGATCAGGAGTTCGGGTATCCCGTGCGTTACAGCGAGGGCGCGTTCCAGCAGGCGACTCAAGGCCTGCTGAATTCGCGGGACGTGGCAGGAGCGGCCCGGGCCGGGGCACTCTACGTAGAGCACCACCCCTCGTCACCGGTGGCGCACTTCCTACGCGGCGTGGCTCTGGCGTCAGGGGGTCGGGGTACGGAGGGAATCGCCGCCATCGAGAAGGCGATCGAGCTCTACGAATCGGAGCCCGATCCTTCGCTGAAGCCGCTGCACGAGAACATGCAGCGCGTGCTGCGACAGTTGCGGGGGGGATGATCCAGATCCGGGACGGCGCGCGTGACATGAGCACGGGCCGACGCGTCGCGAGCGGTGTGCACGCCGGTCGGGTGACACCTGGGGATGTCTGGGGATGTTCCGCGCCGGAAGCCTTCCCACTTCCGCGGCTGGAAGTCCGGCCGCTTCCGCCGCGGAAGTCGAACCGCGAGCCCGGGGAGCTCCCGACCGTCCTCGGCGGCGGTGTGCGGGAGACCCGGGGCTTCGTCGGGGAGCGTCGACATGCGTGGATCCAGCGCCGTCACGGCCGGCCGGGGCGGTTGGTGGGGACTGATTCACTTATCCGCAATCGGACCGTTGCCCTGATTTCGTAGCAGTTTCCGCTCCAGCGACGTGCGAAGCTGGTCCGCTGCAAACACGAGTGAATCCATCGCTGGGGTCACCTCACGCGGCCCTGCAGCCAGGGCACGAGTTCTTCGGCCAGGGCTGGCAGGAAGGCTGGCTCGAGCGTCGCGTACTCTACCGGATGCCCGGTTTCCGCAAACTGGAAGAGATGGTTGGCGTCCGGGAGCGTCATGACCCGAAAATCCGCGTGCCCGGCATCCGACAATATACGCTCCATCACGGACGCATTCCGGTCCGGCGGCACTTGGACGTCCTTGCCGCCGTATAGCGCAAGAACCGGAGCCTCGATCTCGGAGATGTCCGGCTCCGGCTCGTACACCAGGAGCGACCGGTACCACGCCGTCTGCGCAGCGGAGAGCTGTTGCGTGACCTGCGTCGCCACGAAAGCCTCGACGTCGGAGATCCCGGCGCGCTGTTCGGGTGCAAGCGCTTCGACTGCCGCTCGTACTTGCTGTTCAACCGCCATGCTCACTTCCGTCCACCCCTCTCCGGTTCGCACGGCTTCGTACGTCATCCGCTGGATCCGGCGCTGGCTCGCGATCTGCTCCTCCCCCGCACCATCCATCCGAAGGATTCCCGCAGCCTGGTCCTCGATCAATTCGGCGATCGGGATGGCCGGACCGGCGAGCATCACCACGAAGGACACCGCCGAAGGATCGCTGCCGAGGACCGCGCCCACGAGCGCGCCCTCCGAATGCCCGATCACACCGATGCGCGATGCATCGACCGCGGAGTGGCCGCCGAGCTCGCGCAGGGACGCCTGCATGTCGATCACCCTATTCGCGATCGTCGACTCCATGGGGTCACCCGTCGAGTCTCCCACGCCAGGATCGTCCAGCCGTAGCGTCGCGATGCCGGACGCAGCGAGCAATTGCGCGAGCAGTCGGAACGGTTTCATGCCAGCTACGGTCTCGTCGCGATCCTGCGGTCCGCTGCCCGTGATGAGCAACGCGGTCGGGAAGGGACCCGGCCCCGTTGTCGGCAGCGTCAGCGTGCCGCTCAGCTGGATGCCGCGTTGGGCTACGTCGACGATCATTCCCTCTTCCACGACGGAAGACTCCGGCATCTGGGCCAGTGCACCGACCGGAAGGGTGGCGCTGGCGATCACCAGCGCTCCGAAGTAGAAGCAGTGCAGAGCGGCCGCGCGTGGCCGGGTGCGAATAGACTTCATGTCGAACGCTCCTCGTCGATCCAGAAAATCTCCTCCACCGTTGTCTCGAAGGCGTGCGCCAGCTTGAGCGCAAGCAACGTCGAGGGAGTGAAGACTCCCCTTTCGACCGTGTTGATGGTTTTTCGGGTGACACCGACCTGTTCTGCAAGGTCAGCCTGAGTCCAGTTTTTTTCGGCGCGCAGTGCCTTCAAGCGGTTACGCAGCGGGAAGGCATCCGGCATCGGTCTACTCCCGCTCGAGGAGCAGGAACGTCACGATCGGTACAACAACGGCCAACATGAGCCCGACTTGCGACACCGCAGACACTGACACGTCCCAGACCATGGAGAGCAGTCGTGTCATGATCAGAAGCCCTCCGAGTGTCCAGAAGCCGACTGCATAGCTTCGACTGCGGTTGTCTCGCAGCCGCTCGTCGTCGAGCGCCGCGGCCGCGTTCGGATCCCGCGCGATCGCGCGTGCAGTCCGGAGGTAGCTGATCGCGAACACGAGCCAGACGACCCCGGCTGCCGCTGCAAGGATCGTCAGGTATGTTCCGTATTGGTTCGGTATCCGGCCGGTGAGGACTTCGTCGAGCACGGTAGGGACCTGCCAGACCATGAAGGCGATCGCGAACCCCAACAGCATCCGGCGCCTCGACCTGTCCAGGACATCAACACTTCTGGGTTCCATGGAGACCTCCTCGTTCGCTGAAATGTAACCTAGGCTACACAAGAAAGAGTAGTACGGGTTACTTTCTGGCGCAAGGGGAGGCGTTCGAGCCCGGATCGGAGACGCGGATCCGTGCAGAGAACCCAGCCCGTGGACGAATCGTCAGCATCTCGTGGAGCCTCTCGAAAGCATTCGAATCCCCGGAATTCGCCATGAGCCCGCGCGATCTCACCCCCGAGGCCCGACGTGCTCCGGGGACCTCGGTCGCGTGTTCCCCGCCGCGGAGTTCTACGTACCGCCCGAGACGACACTGCGCGAGAAGCTCGGCCACCAACGGGGCGGTCACTTCAACCTGCTGCACCACGAGACGGGAGTCGGTGCCGGAGTGTACGTGCTCGGCAGCGATCCTCTCCATGTCTGGGCCATGGAGCACCGCTGACGCATCGTTCTGGCTCCTTCACTCTCGACGTGGCTCGCGCCGCCGGAGTACGTCGTCGTCCGCAAGTTGGCCCGGCGGGTCGATGGGGGTGGCGAGCGCCACGAGAGTGACATTCGGAGCATGTTGCGATCACTCGGCGATCAGATCGACCTCGACTTCGTGACCGATCATGCGGAGCGTCGTGGGTTCCGCGATCTCTGGAACCGGCTTCGCTCTCGAGTTCGGAGCGGGTCGTCTGCTGACGCCTCCCGACCCACGCGGCAGTTCCGCCGCCAACTTCCCTCCGCACGTTGGCGCGCGGGGTGAGGTGGGCCAGGGTGTCCGGGTAGGTGCACTGAAAGCCTTCCGTGGAGGACGATGTCAATCCCACACGTCGCCATTGCACGGCCTGCGCGTCGGATCCCGGCCGACGATCACACAGCATCACGCCGCTCTTCCCGCGCACGACCTTCCGAGGGCTCACGCCCCGGAAGCCCGAAACGCACTCCGTCGAGCCGCCGTAGTGCCGGCGTCCTTCGACCCGTCGTTCCGGAAGCCACTGCTCGGGAGCCCCCATGCGTATCCTCACGGTCATCGTGTCGGTCCTCGTCAGGGCATCACACGCACAGGACCCCGCGCACGCCTCGCCGCCGACCGCGACCGAGAAGATCCGCTTCGAGAGTGGAGACTTCACGCTCGTCGGCGACCTCCTGACTCCCCCCGGTTCCGGGCCCCACCCGACCATCGTCTACGTCTGGGGCAGCGGTCCCACCGACCGCACCCGCCACATCGAACGCTCGCGGATCCTGCATTCCTTCCTGGACGCCGGCTTCGCCGTCGTCCTCTACGACAAGCCGGGGTCGGGATCGTCCACCGGCGTGCTCGGTCGCAGCCGGCTCCTGGCGCAGCGCGCAGCGATCGTGACCGATGCCCTGGCGATGCTCCGCGAGCATCCGGCCGTGCGCCCCGGCGGCTCGACGCCCTTCCCGAGATCCGCGACGAACTCGGCTGGACGGGCGTCGTGGCGGAGAGTGCGTTCGGACCGGCCGCCGTCTCGTCGGAGTCCTTCCTCGATCCGGCGGAGCTGCTCGAGGAACACGGAGGACTCGGCATGCCGGTGCTGGCGCTCTACGCGGCGGTGGGCGGCATGACCGTGTTGCCGGTCTTCGTGGAGACCGTCGGCGACTGGCTCCGTCGGGTTCGGAGTCGTTTCGGGCACCTGGATCCGAACGGTCGATGACGCGACCCGTGAGCGGTCCGGGACTCCGCTGCGGCAACACCCCCCGCTCGCAGCACATCCATCCGCCAACGCGGGCGCAAATCCGGCGATTGCCCCGATCGGAACGATTTGCAAGAATCATTCTGAGTTCGCGACACTGCGCCCGACGTTCACATCGTCATGCAAAGGATGGCATCATGCTGCTTCGTACGACCATGGCCCTGTTCCTCGCGATGCTCCTTCCGGGAACGGCGCTCGCCCAGGCGATCGTCGTGGGCACCGACTGGCAGAGCGTCACCGCCACCACGGCCCAGGGCAACCTGGACGGGACCACCGTCGAAGTCACCAACATCGGCGTCGCGGGTAGCGACCCCTTCATCGACGCCTTCGACCTCAGCGGTCCGGAGTACGATCCGTTCCCCCTCCTGGCAGATCAGGAAGGCGTGGACTACAGCTTCGACCAGAACTGGACCGCGACGTTCAGCTCGCCGGTGACCGACCTCCTGCTGTACTGCAAGTTCTGGCGTGGCCCGAATCCGGGTGCTCCGCCGACGTTCCGGTACGAGTTCGATCAGCCGTTCACCATCGTGGCCGGCCTGGGCGCCGCGACCGTGTCGGGCAACGAACTGCAGCTACCCACGAACAGCTTCCACGACGGGATCCTGCGGTTCTCCGGTCCGGTCAGCACGTTGAGCCAGATCTCCAACAACGCGAACAGCGGCTCGCGGCAAGCGCTGACCTTCGGATTCGCCTTCGAGGTGGTGGACAACGAGGCCTCGAGCTTCAGCGCAGTGAAGAGCCTCTACCGCTGACCCGGCGCGTCACGCATCGCCACGTGCACACGAGGCCCCGCCGGCTGGCGGGGCCTCGTTCGTCGCCGTGCGCTTCGTCGTCCGGGCCGGCGAGCCTCCCCTGCCCGGCGACACGGAGCGCCCGGATCAGAACTCCGCCTTCGTCCGTCCGAAGCTCTGGTGTTCGTGGCTCACCGTGTCGTCGACGCGCACCTCGAAGTGGTGGTCGCCGTTCGGTCGAAGCTCCCAGTCCACTCCGTCGAAGGTCTGAAGGCCGGCGCCGCCCTCGTAGTCCGGCGAGTTCGTGCCCCGACCGTTCAGGTAGAACGGCGCCGGCGCGGGATCGATCGGATCGATCACCATGGTGATCGCGTACTCGACGCCGGCGGTCAGCTGGGCCGTGGTGGGCTGCATGTCGAAGACCACGACGTCCTCGACCGGCTCGATCGGAAGCAGGTCGGCCGAGAAGTCCGCCGATCCCAGCGGTGGTTGCTCGGGCAGGCCGCTCTCGTCGAGCGAGTGCACGCTGATCCGCACGGTGCTGTCCGACGCCTGGCTCAGCCCGGTGCGCAGCGCCACCGACATCAGCTGGCCGCTCACCGTGGCGGTGAAGGTCTGTCCGCGGGCCTTGATGAAGCTCGTCCCGCCGAAGGAGGCATAGGACGAACCGGACGTCCCGATCTCGAAACCGGCGCTGACGACCCCGGACTGGGCCTGCGACGAGGTCGGGACGTGCCCAGCAATACAAGCCGCAGAAACGGGTTGCGCAACTCGTCAGGGAAAGTGCGATCGCGGGGATGCCCCTCGTCCGGGAGCCGCAGCGGGTGAAGGACGAACGGGAGGACGGTCGGCGCCCTGCTACATGGCCCCAGCCATCACCAACGCCACCACCGGGATCAGGATCCCCACCCCCACCAGCCACTTCCCCCGACCGGCGAGGCCGGTGCGGCCGCGCAGCACGAACATGCCGCTGGTGGCCATGAACAGCAGGGCGACGGCGTAGGCGTCGGCGATCCAGGTCCACGCGCCCTTCACGCGGTTCAGGTGCAGTTCGTTGAACTCGAAGAGGATCGGCCGCGCCACGGGGCGCTCGATCGTCGCCTGCCCCTCGCGCACGTTCGCCTGCACCGACCAGCCCTCGTAGAAGAGCTCGACGTCCGCGGGCGTGCGGCGGAAGGCGTCGATCGGTTCCGGCAGGTCGAGGACGTCGACGAGGGTCGAGACCGTCTGGTCACGATCGGTGGGCTCGAAGGCGGCGAAGCGCCGCTCCTCGATCTCGAACGAGTAGTTCGGATTCCAGTCCTCGATGTGGTTCACGGCGATGCCGCTGATCGCGTAGATCACCGTGAGCCCCACCGCCACGTAACCGACGTCGCGGTGGAGCCGGTTGTTCCAGGTGCGCCAGGAGCGGCGCTTCTCCTTGCCCAAGACCCTGCGGGGGGATCAGCGGGCGTCGGCCTGGGCCGGGCGCATCTCCGCGCCGGTGCCCATGATCTGGAAGGCCGTCTTCGGCTGGCACGAGGAGTGGGCCTCCTCGCCCTCCCCGTGCTCGCCGTCGCACTTGTGGTTGGGATCGGCCGCGGCGGGAATGTCGATCTTCGTGAACACGCCCTCGGCCACGGCGACCTGGCCCTTGCACTCGACGGGGAAGACGATCACGCCGTCGGTGACCTTGATCCGCATCGACTGGAACTCCTCGTCGCCGGCCAGTTCGATCCAGCAGCCGCGCTTGGCGCAGACGCCGACCACGCGACCCTCGACCTTGACCGTCTTGCCGAAGTAGTCGTCGGGCGACTCGTAGAGCGCGGAGATGGGCACGATCTCGGTTTCGCTCAGCTCTTCGCCGTAGGTGGTCACGGCGTCGCCGGCCACGGCCGCGGCGCTCACGCAGAGCAGGCAGATCATCAGGGCACGAATCACGGCGGGACCTCCCGTCGAGTGGGATACGATGCGATCCCGTGACGGTAGAGGGCCCGCGCCGCGACGACCAGACGGGAAAGCGTGATCCCGGATCGGCACGGGAGAAAGCGTAACCGCTAGTGGTTCAACGAGATCGGTGCCCAGGTGGACGGGTCGTCGACCTCGGCCCGCAGCGGCCACTGCGCGACCTCGAGCCCGTTCCCGTCGACGAAGCGGAAGGCCAGGCCGATCTCGTCGTCGTAGGTCTCCTCGAAACCGATCGCCTGGAACTCCACGCGGACCTCGACGGCCTGGTCGCCCACCAATGGGAAGTTGTTGGCCTCCAGGCCGGGCTGCACGCGCCGGCAGTCGCCCTCGCCCCATCCGCCGCGGGCCCAGCAGTCCTCCTGGCCGATGCGGATCCACCAGTCGTTCTGGTCCCAGGTACTCGACCCGTTCGCCCAGAGGTCGAGCAGGATCTCGGGCCGGACCTCGCCCGGCGCCGGCTCGTCGAGACCCACGAAGGCGAACTGGAAGTGCCGGCGATCGCGTTGCAGCAGGATCTCGACACGACGCCCGCTCGGCAGATCCACGGGAATGCGACGGGCCTGTGCCCACTCCTCGGCGCCGATCCCGCCGTCGACCCGGATCGAGCCGCCGAAGGGGAACTCGGCCCGCGACGGATCGAGCTGCAACCGCGGTCCGGAAGAACAACCCGCGAACAGGGCGATCGAGACCATCAGAAGAACGATGCGCATGCGACGACTCCTCCGGAACGACGACGAGGACGCACCCGGCCGCGGACCTTTCAAGAACCGGTCCGTTCGGCCAGCGTGACGTCGACGTCGAAGGTCTCTCCGTCGCGCCACACCCGCAGTTCGACCGTCTGCCCCACACGGGCCTCGTAGAACAGCCGCGCATGGTCGCTGGCGTCGGTGAGCGGTGTGCCGTCGACGTGGGTGATCACGTCGCGCGGCATGATGCCCGTCTCCGCTCCCGGCGATCCCTGCACGATGCTCTCGACCAGCCAGCCGTCGGGCACACGGTCGTTCAACAGCATCTGCTCGCGCGCATGGTCAGTGATCAGGTAGCCGTTGATGCCCATGGTGTGCGGCCGCACCCGGCCGTACTCGCGCAGCTCCTCCATGACCCAGCGCGCGCGGTTGATCGGAACGGCGAAGCCCAGTCCGGTGGACTTGCCCGACGCGTCCGAGATCACGGCCGTGTTGATGCCGACCACCTCGCCGTGGGCGTTCACCAGCGGGCCGCCGCTGTTGCCGGGATTGATCGCGGCGTCGGTCTGGATCATGTCGAAGACCGTGCGTCCCTCCGCTCCCACGCGCACGTCGCGGTGCACGGCGCTGACCACGCCGACGGTCACGGTGGGGTTGTTGTCGCTGATCAGATGACCGAAGGGCGAGCCGATCGCGATGACCCACTCGCCGTTGCGCAGGGTATCGCTGTCGCCGAAGGTGGACGTCGGCAGTCCGCTGACCTCGCCCTGGATCCGGACCATGGCCAGGTCGTACTCGGGGCTGATGCCGATCACCGACGCGGCGAAGGTGTCGCCGGTGCTCAGGGTGACGTTCAGGCGCTCGCTGCCCGCCACCACGTGATAGGCGGTGAGCACGTAGCCGCGGTGATCGACCAGG
>DATFKK010000002.1 GCA_035268685.1 Candidatus Krumholzibacteriia bacterium
ACGACGAGAACCATCGCAGTGCCGGGTCCTTCTTCACGAATCCGGTCGTCGACGACGACACTCTGGGCACCGTTCTCGAACGCGCGGGTCGCCTCGACCCCGAGGCCACCCCGCCGCGCTGGGAGATCGGTCCCGGACACACGAAGATCGCTGCCGCGTGGTTGATCGAGCGCAGTGGATTCGGCAAGGGCCACGGCACGGGCGAGGCGGGACTGTCGACCCGCCACGTCCTCGCCCTCGTCAACCGCGGCCGAGCGAACACCCAGGACCTGATCGACCTCGCCCGCGAGGTCCGGGACGGCGTGCTCGACACCTTCGGGGTGCGCCTGCGCCCCGAGCCGGTGCCGTTGGGCTTCGAGCCCGGAGAGGTCGACGACCTGTGGCGTTGATCGGTCAGCGCAGCAGATCCCGATAGACCTCGCCGTAGTCCTCCGCGCGGTCGCCCCATCCGAAGTGGCGCCGCATGCCGCGATCCATGGCCTCGGCCCAGCGTTCCGGCTGCGACCACACCTCGACCGAGCGATCGAGTGCGGCCCGCAGCGCTGCGGCCGCGTACTCGTCGAAGACGAAGCCGTGTCCGGAACCGTCGACGATCGGATCGACGGTGTCGGCCAGTCCGCCGGTCCGGTGCACCAGCGGCAAGGAGCCGTAGCGCTGGCTGTACATCTGGTTCAGCCCGCAGGGCTCGTAGCGCGAGGGCATGAGGAAGACGTCGCTGCCGCCCTCGATGTGGTGGGCCAGGGGTTCGTCGTAGCCCCGGCGGTATCCGACCCGGCTGGGGAAGCGCTCGACCAGGTCCTCGAAGAAGGCCTCGTAGCGCGCCTCACCGCTGCCGAGCACGACCAGGCGTGCCGGTCGTTCGCCGAGGAAGGCGGGCAGAACCTCCTCGAGCAGGTCGATGCCCTTCTGCGAGGTGAGGCGGGCGATCAGACCGTAGAGGATGGTGTCGGGATCCTCGGGCAATCCCATCCGCTGCAGCAGTTCGAGCTTGTTCCCCCGGCGCCGCCACACGTCGTGCGGCCCGAAGCGTCGGGGCAGGTGCGGATCGCGCTGCGGATCCCAGGCTTCTTCGTCGATCCCGTTCAGGATGCCCACGATCGCGTCGCCACGTTCGCGCAACAGGCCGTCGAGACCGTAGCCGAACTCCGGCGTCTGGATCTCCTGGGCGTAGGTCGGACTCACGGTGGTGATCCGGTCGACCATCGACAGGCCGGTGCGCAGCCAGTTCACGCCGCCACCGGCGAGTTCGGCCTGGTCGAAGGCGTCGGCCACGCCGCGCAGGTCGAGGTCGTCGATCGTCGAGGCGACGAAGCCTCCCTGATAACCGAGGTTGTGGATGGTCATGACCGTTCGTGTCTGCGCGAAGAGCTGGTCCCAGGCGTACAGGCGCTTCAGCAACAGCGGGATCAGGGCCGTGGTCCAGTCGTTCAGGTGAAGCACCTGTGGGGACCACTGCAAGCGCTGCAGACTCTCCACCACGGCGCGCTGGAAGAATCCCCAGCGGACGTGCTCGTCATCGTGTTCGGTGTACACGACACCGTCCCGCTCGAAGAGCGGTGCGCACTGGATCAGGTAGAGACGGGGCTCACCCGGGTCTCCGCTCGGTCGACGCTCGAACAGGTTGAACGACAGGTATCGTCCGCCGAGCGTCAGTCCGACCTGCTGTGCGGTGGGCACGGGAACCAGGTCGAGCCCCCTCTCGGCCACGACGTCGAACAGGGGCATGAAGACGCGGACCTCGTGCCCGGCCGCCGCGAGGGCCGGTGGCAACGAGCCCGAGACGTCGGCCAGGCCGCCGACCTTGGCCAGGGGCGCGACCTCGGGGGTGACGAAGGCGACCCTCGTCGACGTCGGCATCGCGCTCACCTCCCCGACCGCTCGGCGGTCAGGATCACGGTGCTCAGCGGCGGCAGGTCGAAACGGACCGACACCGGACGGCCGTGCCAGGGTTCCTCGGCGGTGTCGAAGGCCTCACCCCTGATCGCGTGGGATCCACCGAAACCGGGATCGGCCGTGTTCACCCGCAGTGACCACGAGCCGGCGAAGGGGACACCGAGCTGGTAACCCTCCCACCGCATCGGCGTGAAGTTCGACACCACGGCCACCGCGCGGGACCAGTCCTCGTTCCAGCGCAGGTAGGCGATGATGCTGCGATCGGCGTCACTGCCGTCGATCCATTCGAAGCCCTCGCTGCTGAAGTCCCGCTGGTACAGAGCCGGTTCGTCACCGAGCAGGTGGTTCAGACGGCCGACCAGTTCCTGGACCCCTCGGTGCAACGGATCGTCGAGCAGATGCCACTCGAGCGATCCCTCGTGATTCCACTCGCTCCATTGGGCGATCTCGCAGCCCATGAACAACAGCTTCTTGCCGGGGTGCGTCCACATGTATCCGTACAGTGCACGGAGGGTCGCGAACCGATCGGGGTCGAAGCCCGGCATCTTCGTCACCAGCGCACGCTTGCCGTGCACCACCTCGTCGTGCGAGAGCGGCAGCAGGAAGCGCTCGCTGAAGGCGTAGACCAGCGAGAAGGTCAGCCGGTCGTGCATGTGCTTGCGGAACAAGGGGTCGTTCTCGAGGTAGTCGAGCGTGTCGTTCATCCAGCCCATGTTCCACTTGAGATCGAAGCCGAGCCCGCCGTGGTCGACCGGGCGCGAGACCCCGGGCCACGCCGTCGACTCCTCGGCGAAGGTGAGTACACCCGGGCACTCGTGGTGCACCACTTCGTTCACTCGCTTGAGAAAAGCGATCGCCTCGAGGTTCTCACGCCCGCCGTACTGGTTCGGGATCCACTGCCCCGCCTCCCGCGAGTAGTCCAGGTAGAGCATCGACGCCACCGCGTCCACACGCAGCCCGTCGACGTGGAACTGTTCGAGCCAGTAGACCGCACTCGACACGAGGAAGCTGCTGACCTCGTTGCGCCCGTAGTTGAAGACCAGTGTCCCCCAGTCGGGGTGTTCTCCCTTGCGTGGATCGGCGTGCTCGTAGAGATGCGTGCCGTCGAACCAGGCCAGGCCGTGGGCGTCGGTCGGGAAGTGCGCGGGGACCCAGTCGAGGATCACCCCGAGGCCCAGTCGATGCGCCTCGTCCACGAAGTAGCGGAAGTCGTCGGGCGTGCCGAAACGCGAGGTCGGAGCGAAGTAGCCGAGGGTCTGGTATCCCCAGCTGCCGTCGAATGGATGCTCGGTCACGGGCAGGAGCTCGACGTGCGTGAAGCCCAACTCGGCCACGTAGGGCAGCATCTGCTCGGCCAGCTCACGGTAGCTGAGCCAGTACCACGTCTGTTCCTCTTCGTCGGGATTGCGGCGCCAGGAACCGAGATGGACCTCGTAGATCGAGATCGGGCGGCCGTCGGGGTGCTGTCGCTCGACCCGCTGCTCCATCCACTCCTGATCGCGCCACTCGTAATCGCGCTCGTCCACGACCACCGACGCCGACCGCGGTCGCATCTCCATGGCGCGGGCGTAGGGATCCGACTTCTCCAGCCGCTGTCCCTGCATGGTGTGGATCGAGTACTTGTAGAAATCGCCGGATGTCACACCCGGAATGAACAGTTCCCAGACCCCGGTCTGACCACGGGGCCGCATCGGATGCGTGCGGGGATCCCATCCGTTGAAGCTGGCAATGACGCTGATCGCCTCGGCGTTCGGCGCCCACACCGAGAACACGGTGCCTTCGAAGCCCTCGTGCTGCATCCGTTGCGCACCGAGCACCTCGTGGGCGCGGCTCTCGTGGCCCTGATGGAAGTGGACCAGCCGCTCCTCGTCGAGGACCGGGGAGAGCCGGTAGGGATCGTCGAACTCGACCGCCTCCTCGGCGTGCCATCCGCGGGCCCGGAGTCGATACGGGAACCAGTCGGTCTCGTCCTCGAACACCAGCTCGAACACGCCGGCGTGGTCGAGGCACTCCATGGGCAGGACCTGCTCGCCGCGCACCAGCCAGGCGTCGCGTGCCCAGGGAAGCATCGCCCGGACGACCCGTCCCGGATCGTCGGATCCTCGGAGGGCATGGAGGCCGAGCACGTCGAAGGGCATGGATTGGCGGCCGTCGGCCAGGGCACGGATGGACTGGGCATCGAGATGCGGCACGAATCGATCTCCGTCGACTGCGGGGAGGAAGGGTGCCGAAGTCTAGCCCGAGAGTCCCGGTCCCGAAACGGTGGATGTCCCCCTGCCGCCGTCAGGACGTTCCGTAACCCGCCACCGTTCGCCGGACCGGCCGCAGGAGCCACAGTAGCCCCGTGGAGCGGCCCACGAGGGTGGCGATCGCGGCCGCCACCGCCCCCGCCAGCCCGGCGCCGTGGATCAGGAGGGCCAGGGCGAGAGCGAGGGCCACCAACTCGGCGGCCGTCGCACTGCCCATGGGACCGGTGGCACGGCCGTGCACCAGCAGTGCTCGCTGCAGCGATTGCAGCACGCTCAGCGCCGGCAGCAGTGCGAAGATCTTCAGGGGCAACCGCGCGAACCCGGCCAGTTCGGGCGGTAGCGAGGCCACGTCGCGCAGCCACCACTGCCCCAGCGGGGTGAACGCGACCGCTCCCAGCACCAGCGCCACCGCCACGGCCAGCCCCAGGGCAACGTTCCGCACGGGCGCGTACTGCTCGCCCTTCTCACCGACCAGGGCGATCCCCACCTCCTGGTAGCTCAGGGCGAGCGCCCGGAACAGGAAGGTGATGCCGTGCAGCACGGGCAGCACTGCCAGCGAATCGAGGGGCCGAGCGGCCTGTCCCATGAAGAAGGTGATCACCGGCTGGGTCGCGAGAGCGAGCAACGAGGTGAGCGCCAGGGGCGCGTAGAAACGGGCGATGGCCGGTTGCGTGAGGTGCTCGGGGACCTCGGGACCCAGCGTGGACGCCTCTCGACGTAGCGGGCGAAGTACCGGCCGGGCCATCACGCGCACGGCCAGCATCTCGCTCACGACTCCCACGCTCAGGGCCACGCCCCCGACCGAAGCCCCCGGCAGGCCGGTCGTCCAGGCCGCCAGCCCCGCCGTGCTCGTCATGGCGACGAGCCGGACCACGGTGCCCACGGCCACCGAACCCGTCCGCTGGCCGCGGATCAGCAGGCCCTGGTGGAAACGCCGGTCTCCGATGGCCGCCGGCCAGGGAAGCAACCACCACAGAGCCCCGTACACCAGATCGGCCACCGCGCGTTCGAGCCCCATGAGCGAGGCCACACCACTCCACACGGAAGGGATCAACAGCGCCAGCATCACCAGGGTGATCGCCAGGTTCAGACGTCGTGTGAAGCGCCACAGGGCCCGGTAGCCCTGGCCGTCCGCCACCAGAGCCGTGGACGCACTCATGAGCAGGATCACCGGCGACTCGACGATGATCGCGAGCGCGAAGGCCACACCGTAGGCGGCCAGGTTCTCGACGGGTGCGTCCAGACGCGCAATGACCGCCGACAGGAACACACCTTCGACGGCCATGAGCACCCAGGTGCTCGCCAAGGGCCACCAGAAGCGGAGGATCCGGCCGGTCCCGAGGCGCGGTTCGTCGTCCGCCGCTGCCGCGGCGGTCATCGACGCTCCACGTACGCGAAGATGGTGCGCGGATGGCGGTCGGTGACCAGCAGGAAGCCCGTGTCGTCCCAGCGGGCGATGCCCTCCCAGTTCCGCGTCACGTCGTCCTCCCGCGTGACGAGCTCGACCAGCCCCTGTGTGGTGTCGATCACCACCCGACCCTCGAGGGCACGGAGTGCGACCAGACGCTCGACGGGACGACCACCCGGTCGATCGATCAGGACCAGCTCGTCGCGCAGCGCCTGCACGCGCGCGGCATCGCCGGGCCAGAACTGGTTGATCACCCAGAACCGGCGTTCGGCGTCGGTCGCCGTGGCGTCGGTGATCCGGTACTCGATCGGGGGGAACGGCCAGGGCTCGAGCACCTCGAGCTGCTGGTTCATCCGCGTGGCCACCGGTGCGGGATTCACCCGGCGACCATTGAGCTCGTGCACGCTCCACACTTCATCGCCCTGCACGAGCAGCGCCTCTTCGGAGAAGTTCGGAGCCCCCGAGGCGCCGGCCAGGTGGGTGCGCAACAACGGATCGACCACCACCCGCGGGGGATCGCCCTCGATCCGCCCGCGCACGATCAGGCCCTCCCAACCCTCCGGTGTCCGGCATTCGACACTCAGGAAGATGCGGTCGCCGTCGGTGGCCACGGCCTCGTAGCCGTCCCAGCCGGTGACCCGCGTGCCGAGTCCGCCGTCGTCGAAGGGAAGCGTCGAAGGACGGATCGCGCTCGTATCGCGGCCCTCGACGTACCGGCGCAGCCGCTCGCGGTCGATCGTGAGCAGCGCGCCCGCTCCGTCCTCCCCGAAGGTCTTCGGGTACTGCGGCAGCAGGACCAGCCGATCGCCCCACCACGTCAGCCCCGAGAACTCGGCGAGGTCCGGGTCGACCGGCAGGTCGAGCACGATCTCCCGCGGTACCGCCGGGGTACGCGGCAGGTCGTCCCGACCGGCCGCCCGGGTCCCGCGGTCCGTGTCGTCGTCGCCGCAGGCGACGAGCAGGAAGAGAAGGAGACAGACGACGACGGCCGGACCCTTGGGCCCGGCCGCGTCGGAGAACGTCACGCAGCACATGCGGGACAGTGTGCCCCGCACGGCCGCGTTCCCGCAAGGACTCAACGCCGGGTCAACGGCCAGGTGTGGCACGCGTTGCACGAGAGCCTCGGGTACTCGGGCGACAGGAAGGGCCCGCCGAGAAGGTCCTCACCGTGGCAGGCGGTGCAGGGCTCCTGACCCTGATCCACCAGCTCCCGGTATCGGTCGCCGTGGAAGTTGTCGCTGGACGCGTCGTTCCAGTCGTCGGCCGCGGGATGGCCCGAAAGACCGCCGGCGTTGTTCGCGTTGCCCGCGTGGCACGTCGTGCACGCCGTCCCCGTCCAACTGCCGCCACCCTTCTCGCCGTGGCACTCGGCGCAGGCGCCGGGGCCTCGACGCGCCAGGAGATCGGCATGGTAGTCGTCCTCGTCCGGGTCGAACATGACCTCGGTCGCGGGGTGACCACTCCGCCCCCCGGCGTGACACCCCACGCAGGACACCATCGACCAACCACCGTCGTACTCGATCCCGTGGCAGACCTGACACTGCTCGGTGCCCATGGCCTCGGCGATGACCTGCCCGTGGAATCCCTCCGCCTGCGGCGCGAGGAAGACGTTCGGGACCGCGTGGCCGGCGGAGTTGCCCGAGGCGTGGCAGTCGAGGCACTGCTGCTGCGACTGGAAGCCCAGGTCCTGTCCGTGACAGGTCCGGCAGCCTTCGGCACCGGTTCGGCGATCCTCTTCTTCCACGGCTGGATCACGACTCGCGTTCGTGATGTTGTTCAGGTACGCGCCGTGGAAATCCTCGTTGCCCGGCTGCGTCCATCCCTCCGGATGCGCCGCGATCTCGACGTCCACCGGATCCTCGCGCTCGGCGCAACCGCCGAGAACGAACGCGAAGACGGCCAGAACCGACACCAGGAGGGTCGTCGTGTTTCTCGTGTTCATGTCCTACCTCCCGTGGCAGTCCGCACAGAGGGGATCGGACGCACCGGTGTCGTGGCACGAGATGCAACCCTCCATCTCGAGGAGGGCCTCGGTCCCGTGGGCACCGCCGTCACCCGTGGGCAGAAGCCAATCCGCCCGCGAGTGGTTGCGCGGCAGCACGTCGTACTGACGGTGGCAGTCGGCGCAGAAGCCCGGGTCCATGTGACAGGTGGCGCACTCGATCTGATTGCCGCGCGCCTCCCAGGAGTGGTCGAAGGCGAAGTTCAGGCGATGGCTGCGTGGACGCTCGACGTTGTCACCGGAGTGGCAGTCCTGGCAGTCGACCTGCGCGTGGCAGTTGCTGCAGTTCTGCTGGTCGTGTCCGGCTTCGACGCCGTGCCACAGCTCCCAACCCACGATGTGATCGTCGGGAACGTACTCCTCGCCCTGGCTGTGGCACACGTGGCAGTCCTGCAGGTCCGCCGCCGTGGTGTGGCAGCTGCGGCAGTCCACCTTGGGCGGTGCGGCCACGATGGCCTCTGCCGGTCCGTGACAGCTCGCGCAGTCCATCTCGGACTCGACGTGTGCCACGTGCGAGAACCGATCGACGGCGCTCGCCTTCTCGGCGTAGCCCCAGGGGTCGTCGACGTCGACGTGGCACAGACCGCAGTTGTCCATGCTCTCGACGTCGTGGCAGTTCGCGCAGGACGCCTTCTCGGGCAGGAGCAGGTCGGTCCCGGCATTCGACTCCCACGCGCCCTCGTGACACTCGACGCACTCCATGCCCATCTCGGCGTGCAGCGCGTGGTCGTACATGATGCCGCTCTTCGAGTAGTCGGCGGCCAGAACCGTCGTGGTGACACCGAGCAGCAGCGCGGTCGTGATCGTGGTCAGCTTCGTCATCACTCACCCCCCGAGCCCAGGCCGAAGCGTGTCGCGCCGCGGCCCGCCATCAGGTCGAGTCCGAGCAGCACGCGGGTGTCCTCGGAGAACAAGGGATTCTCGAGCGACTGGACCTCGGCGCGCAGCCTGAGTCCGTCGACGAGCTCGACGCGCGCACGCGCGAAGGCCGTGACCAGTTCACGCGTGAGGTCGTCGGGAGCGTCCTCGACGAGGGCGTACTCCGCGAACACGGCGCCGGCCGAGACGTCGACCCGGTCGAAGAATCGGTAGTGGGCATCGCCGTACCAGCGGAAGTCCTCACCGGCATCGCCCGAGGTCGCGGCCAGACCGACCCGTACGTACGGGACCAGCACGGCCAGGCCGAAGCGATCGGTGTCGCGGTCGTCGACCGAGCTGCGCGCAGCTTCGATCTCGCCACCGAAACCGTTCTCGAGCTCGTAGCGCGCGCTGCCGCGCAGCAACGACACCCGCTCGAGATCGTCGGCGAAGATCGAGAAGAACGAGCTGGCCTCGATGATCGGCTTGCGGTCGATGTACTGCAGGGTGAAGACCGGGAGGTCGCGGCGGGGCTGGTAGCGCGTCAGCAGGTCGAAGCGCTCGAACTCCTCGCTCTCGGCATCGAAGGAGCCCCGCAACAGTGCTCGCCATCCGCGCGTCGGGGTGACGAGGAGCTCGCCACCGATCGGCGTCGCGGTGGTCTCGCCCCCGTCCTGGCGCGTGGCGAGCCACGCACCGACGCGGGCACGGCGGGCCACCTGACCGACGACGCGCACACCGTAGGCACCGTCGTCGCTCAACTCACCGGCCTCGAAGCTGCGGTCGGTCGGAGCCTGCCCGCCACCCCAGAGGTGCACCCGCCAGAGGCGGTGTGGCCGGACCGAGATCCACGCCCCGTCGAGGGTGTGGCGATTCGTTCCTTCCTGGAGGAATTGACGGCCCAGCCGGACCCGTGTGTCGAAGCGATCGAAGCTCAGACCGGCGTAGGCGGCGTAGAGATGGTCTTCGGTGAAGACGGCGCCCTCGTCGGCGAGGTCGGTGGCGTAGCGCCCGGAGACGCGGAAGTCCAACCGTCCCGCCGCGAGCTGGCCGACCGTCACGTCGAAGTGCTCGTAGAGTGGAGCGAGGTCGAGTTCGCGACCGGTCTCGGTCACGTCCTGGTAGAAATAGGCGGTACTGCGCAGCTGCGCCGACCACGTGAACGGAGTCGCCGTCTGGGCGAACGACGGCAGGGCCGTCGTCAGCACGAGCAGCAGGACTCCGACACGAAGGGCACGGGTTCCGCGCAAGAACACGCCCGCTCGGCGTGCGTCCTTGCAGGTCATCGCGATGGTCCAGGGGTGCGCCGCTGCCGGCACGGCACCGGAGGGTGACGTGCAGCATCGGACCCGTATCGTGGCGAGTACGCTACGGCAGGACGCTTGCCAGCGGCTCTATCGAAAGCGTGATCGAGAATCCGGGCCAACTCGTTGCACGAAAACGTGATAGCGACGCTCCGAGATATCTCAGGAATCTGTGCAACCCGCATTGCCGATGAAGTGATCCGCGCAGTCGTCGCAGGGAACCGGGTTCTTCAGGTCGATCTCCTCGACCGCGCCCGAGAAGTTCATGACACAGCCGGGAACCTTGCAGTGGATGGCCCCCTGCAGGTGGCCGATCTCGTGCACCGATTCCGTGAGCAGTCGCTGCGCGAGCAGGTCGAGGTCGGCCGGGAGACCGTACATCTCGGGCCGGAGGCGGTGGATCGACACCAGCGCCGAGCAACCACCGAGATGGGCTTCGCCGAAGACGAAGGTGAAGATCGAGGCGAAGAGATCGACGTCGGCGATGCCGAGCACGGCCTCGTTCTCGCGGTGTGCGACGCCCCGCAGTGCGGTGAGCAGCTTGCGGCTGTCGTACTGGCCCCGCGTGGTCCGGAAGGCGAATCCGGGGTCGAGGACCTTCGCCTCGACCCGGACCGGCAGGCGGAGAACGGGCTTCAGACCCTCGGCGAGGTCGTCCACCTGCTCCGGTGGAGTCTCACCGATCCTCACCAGCGCCAGCGCTTCCAACCTCACCGTCCCGGGTCAGCCCGTACTGCTTGATCTTGTTGTACACGGTTCCCCGGTCGATCCGCAGCACGCGCGAGGCTTCGGAGATGTTCCAGTCGGTCTCCTCGAGCACGGCGAGCACGTGGTCGCGCTCCACGGTGGCCAGACTGCGATCACCTGAGGCCGGCCGACCCGGGACGACGGCACTTCCCTGCTCGATCGGGAGGTCCTCGGCGTCGATCACGCCCCCCCGCTGCACCACGAGCGCACGCTCGATCGCGTTGCTCAACTCGCGGACGTTGCCCGGCCAGTCGTGCGCCTCCATCCGCTCCATGGCGGGGGCGGTGAACTGGGGCACCGGACGGTTCATCTGCCCGGCGAAGCGCTGCGCGAAGTGCAGGACCAGGTCGCGGATGTCCTCGCGCCGGTCCCGCAGGGGTGGGACATGGATCTCGAAGACGTTGATCCGGTAGTAGAGGTCTTCGCGGAATCGGCCCTCGGTCACCTCGCGCTTGAGGTCGCGGTTCGTCGCCGCGACCAGACGGAAGTCGGCCTCCACGGACGCCGACCCACCCATGCGCGTGACCTTCTTCTCCTCGATCACGCGCAGCAGTTCGACCTGGATCTTCGGCGAGATCTCGCCGATCTCGTCCAGGAACAGCGTGCCTCCGTCGGCGAGTTCGAACTTGCCCTTGTGCCGGTACTGTGCGCCGGTGAAGGCGCCACGCTCGTGGCCGAAGAGCTCGCTCTCGAGGGTACCCTCGGGCAGGGCACCACAGTTGACGACCACCAGGGGCATGTAGGCACGCGGGCTGTTCGCGTGCACCGCGCGGGCGACGAGTTCCTTGCCCACACCCGACTCTCCGGTGATCAACACCGAGGTCTCGGTCGGCGCCACGGTGCCGATCAGTTCGACCACCCGACGGATCTCGGGACTGTGCCCCAGGATCGGCCGCGGCTGTACGATCTCCTC
Source organism: Candidatus Krumholzibacteriia bacterium (assembly GCA_035268685.1). Classification (NCBI taxonomy): domain Bacteria; phylum Candidatus Krumholzibacteriota; class Candidatus Krumholzibacteriia; species Candidatus Krumholzibacteriia bacterium. Next base: position 11,375 of record DATFKK010000002.1, read on the forward strand.
GAGTTGCTGCTTCAGCCCGCGGTTCTCGCGCACCAGGTCGCGCTTGTCACTGGCGCGGCGCAGGAGGTGCGACAGGACGTCGGGGTCGAAGGGCTTGGTGATGTAGTCGTAGGCGCCGTTCTTCAGAGCGCGAACCGCCGTCTCGACCGACGCGAAGGCGGTCATCATGACCACGCTCAGGTCGGGATCGATCTCGTGCAGACGACGCTGCAGCTCCATGCCGTCCATGCCCGGCATCTTGATGTCGACCAGGGCCAGGTCCCAGTCGCTCTCGCGCATGGCCTTGAGCGCGGCCTGCGCGTCACTGCAGGCACGGACCGAATGCCCGTCCTCCTCCAGCCAGTCCGTCAGCGACTGACGAACGATCTCCTCGTCGTCGACCACCAGGATCCGCAGCGTCTTGGGCGTCGCGTCCATCGCTTCTACCTCGATTCGAGCTCCGTGCCCGCCGGATCCGTCTCGCGCACCTCGGGGTGCAACGGAAGCACGATACGAATGGTCGTTCCCCGACCGACCTCCGAGTCCACGTGCACGCGGCCGGCGTGCCGTTGGACGATCCCGTACATCACCGACAGGCCGAGGCCCGTTCCCTTCCCCTCTTCCTTGGTCGTGAAGAAGGGCTCGAAGATCCTCAGTTGGACGTCCTCGGGAATACCGATGCCCGTGTCGGCGATGTCGACACCCAGGTGCTCGTCGTCGACGCGGTGGACGTCGACCCGCAGTTCGCCCCCGTCGGGCATGGCGTCGATGGCGTTCATCATGACGGCCAGGCAGGCCTGCTGGATCTGGTTGCCGTCGCACTCGATCTCGGGCAGGTCGTCCTCGACGTTCAGCATCACCTGCACGTCCTGGAGGTCGGCCTGGTGCTGGACCAGACGAAGGGCCCGTCGCTGCACCTCGCCGAGATCCTCCGTTGCCATGGAGAGCTCTCGCTGACGCGAGAACATGAGCAGATTCCGCACGATGTCGCCACTCCGGGCCGTCTCGCGCTCGATCATCGCGAGGGTGTCGTCGGTCTTCGCGCGCGCCTCGTCGTCACCGATCAACTTCTCGAGGCGGCGCCGCACGAGCTTCACCGAGACCAGGATCCCGGCCAGCGGAT
>DATFKK010000003.1 GCA_035268685.1 Candidatus Krumholzibacteriia bacterium
CGCGCGGGAACTTCCGTCAGTCCGTTTCGGACGTCGACGCCACGCGCGGAGTGGATCGAACGGACATGGCGGTGAGTGGGGCCGGCGCGTTCGTGCCCGCCGCCGTCGAGGGGCTCGAGATCGGTGGGTTCGCCGGATACAACGCGGCGCGGGGCCCGCAGACCGCCGTCGGCGGCGGATCCGGCCGATCGTACGGGAGCTGGTCGGCGCACGTGTACTACGGCGCGGACGCGGGCAGCCAGCCCATCCGGTTCAAGGCCGAGGCACTCGGCGTGCACTTCGAGTCGGGCGAGACCGGTGACGGTGTCGCGGTGCCCGCGCGCGACCCCATCGGGTGGGCCCTGTTCGGCGCCGCCTCCCTGGTCGAGCACAGCGAGGTGTTCGCTCGCTACGAGCAGTTCGACGCCGATACCGGCGCCGACGCCGACGAGTACTGGGTGTTCGGGGCCAGTTACAGTCGCAGCGCCGCCCGCGGCCTGGACTACCGGCAGGAGAGGATCACGCTCGCGTACACCAACGCCCTGCCGGGGCTGGAGTCGATGCCCGACCAACATCTCACGGTGCTGCAGCTGCAGTGGGTCTTCTGAGCGCGACCGTGACCCGGAGCGGCGACGATCCCCACCACGGGGAACGGGCCTCCCGAGGGAGGCCCGTCGTCGTCGCGGCTCGGACCACCGATCAGCGGCTCGACGCGGTCTCCTCGAGGACCACCACTTCGAGCGACTGCCCGGCCACGCCGATGTAGGCCAGGGTCGACGTGGTCCCCTCGGTGACGGTCACGTCCTCGACGGTCACACTGGAGAAATTGCCGAGAGCGGGGAGGAGGATCTCCACGTCCCACGTGCCCGCCGGAATCGATGCGAACTCCGACAGACCGCCACCCTTGGCGACGGTCGGGATCGGCTCGAGGGTCTCGGGTGTGCCGTCGACCTCGCGGCTCAATCGCAGGTCGATGTCGAAGGCGCGGGAGCTCGCGTGGAGCAGCCGGATCAGCGCCCTTCCCGCCTCGGCCGGAACCTCGCCGCGGTAGGGGAGAACGGCGGCAGTGGCGTCGATCGCGGCGTCCTCGTTTCCGATCGCGGCGACCGTGTAGTCGGTGTTCGCCTCGAGGAAGACCTCGGCGTCGATGATTGCGTCGTCCGGATTCGCGACCGGATCGACGGCGACGTCGAAGACCTGGATCCGGTGTCCCGCCGAGATCAGGTTCAGGAAGCCGGAGACGGCCTTGTAGTCCACGCCCTGGAGCGCAGGGACGGGCTCGCCGTCGACCAGGACGTTCACCGTCGGGGCCTCGGCGGCCAGGTGTGCCACCCGGAGGTCGCTCGTGGCCGGCGGTACGGTCCGCACCTCGGTCGCGGTGGCCTCCGGATCGAAGACGTCGGTCGTCACCAGGGCGGCGACGCCGCCCTCGGGAGTCTCGACGGCCCAGATGGTGTACACCGTGCGTGCGACGAGCAACAGGTCCGCGAAGATCGCCGTGACCGCGCCCGACTCCGCGTCGCGCACCTGGAAGTCGTAGCGTGCCTGGCTCAGGCGTACGGGTCGGCCGGAGCGCTCACCGAAGGAGACCGGGCCGAACAAGGGGGGAGACTGGATACCCGGAGGGCTGACGTTCACGGCTCCGAGCGAGGGTACCGCGTGGACGAAACTCACCGTGGCCTGTGTCTCGTTGCGGTCGAGGTCCCCGCGGAACACTTCCAGGGAAGGGTCTCCACTGCCGATCGCGGCCAGAGTGATCACGTCGCCGCGTTCGATCGCGACGAGCTCGTCGATCACGTCGGTCCCACCGGCCCGGACCTTCACCGAGTATTCGACCCCTCCGAAGACGGCGGGGACTTCGCGGAAGGTGCTGAAGGTCCCGAACTCGACGCCGTCGAGCTGGAAGCTGCCCGCGCTGCCCTCGTTCACGATCACCGACACCGGACCGGTGTCGGGGGCCAGATGGGCCACGCGGAGCAAGGCCACGTCGCGCCCGCTGCTGGGAATGGTCGGAGTTCCGCCGCCGTCGTCGTCACAGGCGGCCAGGCCCAGCCCCAGGGCTGCCACCAGCAGCCAGTTCGTGAGTCGGCGGGCGTGGTTTCGCATCACCTCGAGTCGCATCGCATGGGCTCCTCGTGATCTCTGGATCGTGCGTTCGGAGAAGAGCTCGGGCCGGCTTCCGTCGGCGCGGGCGGACGAGATGGCTCCGGCGCTGCGCGGGAGCCAATACGCAATGTCGACCCGGCGCCGCGATCGGGGCAAGCCCCGGTCCACGGACGGCCGACAACCGCCCCACGATGAACCACAGTGCCGGTGGCGTCGAGTCTTTCCCGTGCCGCGGCCGGTGGGAACGACGAAGGCCGCGAGCGTGACGCCCGCGGCCTCCGGAAAGTCGGCCGGATCGGGTCGGCCGGGGATCAGTCGACACGCACCGGGTCGTCCGGCCGCGGCGGGAAGATCGGCGGGTCCTGGCGGATCCGCATCATGACCTCCTCGATCCCGCGCTCGAGCTGCGGATCGCGACCCTCCAGCACCGCCTTCGGTTCGTTCTCGACCACGATGTCGGGATCGACGCCGTGGCCCTCGATCACCCACTCGGCGGTTTCGCGGTCATTGGTGCCGAACTGCGGCACGTTGACCGAGCCTCCGTCGAGCAACGGACCGTGGCTGGTGATCCCGATCACGCCACCCCAGCTCCGCTTCCCGATCAGCGGGCCCAGTTCCTTCTTCTGGAACATGGCCGGGAAGATGTCGCCGTCGCTGGCCGAGGTCTCGTTCAGCAGACAGACCATGGGGCCGTGGAAGACGTGGTTCGGGTAGGTTCCCGGCCACTCGTAGGTGCGGGTGTAGCGCACGCGGAGCAGCTCGCGGCTCAGGCGCTCGATCAGCATCTGGCTGACGTTGCCGCCGCCGTTGCCGCGCACGTCGATCACCAGGCCGTCCTTCCGGATCTGCCCGTAGAAGTACTTGATGAACTCGCGGATGCCGTTGCTGCCCATGTCGGGGATGTGCAGGTACCCGACACGACCGTCGGTGGCCTCGGCCACCTTCTGTCGGTTGCCCTCGACCCACTTCAGGTACCGCAGCGGCGTTTCCTGGGTCCGTGGCTCGAAGGTGACCTCGCGGACGTCGTCGTCCTGGCGCGGGCGCTCGTTCAGCGTCAGGGTCACCGGACGGTCCGACTTGTAGCGCAGCATCTCGTAGGGATTCGAGTTCTCGTCGAGTTCGACCCCGTCGATGGCCAACAGGTAGTCGCCCGCGGCGGCGTTCATGCCGACTTCGGTGAGCGGCGACCGGTACCGGGTCTCCGCGTTGTGCCCGGGGTAGATCTCGGCCAGCCGGTAGCGACCGTCGTCGGCGTCGAACTCGATGCGCGCGCCGGGCAGAGCCACGTCGGGACGATCGGGGATCTCGTAGTCGCCGCCCGAGATGTACGCGTGGCTCACGTTGAGCTCGGCGATCATCTCGCCGATCACGTAGTTGAGGTCGCTGCGATGGGCCACGTGCGGCAGCAGCTCGCGGTACCGCTCGCCGATCGCCTCCCAGTCGTAGCCGTGCATGTTGCCGACGTAGAAGAAGTCGCGGAAGCGGCGCCAGACCTCGTCGAAGATGGTCTCCCACTCCTGCGCGTAGTCCACGTCGGCGTGCATGTCGCCGTCGCTCACCCGCTCGCCCTTGGCGTCGGGAGCGACGTCGAGCAGCTCGAACGCACCACCGCCGCGCACCAGGATCTTCTTGCCGTCGTGGCTGAGGGCGTAGCCGCCGGCGTCGGCCACCTTCTTCACTTCGCGCTCGTCGAAGTCGAAGAAGTGGATCGAGGGACGGATGTCGCTGCCACGACCGTAGTAGAACGGACCGCTGCGCACGAAGAGCAGCTTGTCGTCGGCCATGCTCATTCCGTAGTAGTTGTCGAGCTCGATCGGCAGCGCCACGAGGCGATCGGCCAGGCCGTCGAAGTCGATCTCGATCTCGAGCTCTTCCTCGCCGTTCTCGGCTTTCTCCTCGTCGTCGCCGTTCTCCTCTTCCTCGACCTCGATCTCGACCTCGTCGTCGCGCGGGGGCAGCGGGTGCTCGACGTCCTCGCGCAGAGCGAGGGCGTAGACTCCGGTCTCGCGGTCGACCAGGTAGTTCCACTCGATCGAACCGATCTGCGGCTGGAAGCCGCGGTCGCTCATGTAGTAGAGGAAGTCACCGTTCGGTCCCCACGTGGGTTGGAACTCGTTGAAGAGCTCGCCCGTCACACGGCGGGTCTCGTTCTCGCCGCGGCTCCACACATGGATCGAGTTGTAGCCGTTGCGATCGGTCATGCTGAAGGCCAGCCAGTTCGAGTCGGGCGACCACACGTAGTCGGTGACCTGGCCCTGGGGCTCGTCGGCGACCTCGCGCACGCGGCTGCTCTCGACGTCGACCACGCGGATCACGCCTTCCTTGTCGCTGTAGGCGACCATCTCGCTGTCGGGCGAGAATTTCGGAGCGTACAGACGACCGGTGGCCTCGTCGGTCAGCAGGCGAGGCTCGGCGTCCTCGGTGCCCCGGGGCATCAGGTACAGGGCCTCTTCGTCGGTGATGTCGCTCACGTACAGGATCCAGCGGCCGTTCGGCGACCAGCTGGCCAGCCGCTCGTGGGCGTCCGAACTGTTCGTGAGGTTGCGGGTGAAGCCCTCGTCGGTGGGCAGGCTGAAGATGTCGCCGCGAGCGACGACCAGAGCGCGGTTGCCCTTCGGGCTCAGAGCCCAGCCCTCGACGTCGCCGCTGGCGTCCACGCGCTCGGGCCGCATGGCGAGGGCGTCGGTGGGCACCGTGATCGAGATCCCGGTGTCCATGCCGCCGTTGGTGTCGTAGATCCGCAGCTCTCCGGCGAGTTCGTAGACCACCCGGCCCTGCTCGTCGGCGGCCGGCCAGCGCACGTCCCAGTCGGTGTAGCTGGTGAGCTGACGGATGGTGTCGTCCTCGACGTCGTAGGCGTACAGATTCAGTTTGCCGTCGCGATCGCTGGTGAAGACGATCTCGTCGTCGATCCACATCGGATCGCGGTCGCTGCGGACGTGGTCGGTGACCTGCGTGGCCTCGTGGGTGTCGAGGTCGAAGATGTAGAGGTCGGTGGCCCAGCCGCCCTGGTAGCGCTTCCAGGTCCGGAAATCGCGGAACAGGGGCGAGTAGACGACCCGGTCGCCCTCGGGCGACAGATCCCCGCCTCCGGACACCGGCATCGCGAGGGCCTCGGGCAGGCCGCCCTCGACGCCCACGGTGTAGAGACGCGAGTCGCTCAGGTCCCAGCCGTCACGCAGCGAGCGGAAGAGGACCTTCTCGCCGTCGGGCGTCCAGCCGTAGACCTGGTTGTCGTAGCCCCAGCGCGGCGGCAGCGGACCGCGAGCCGGGTAGAAGGTGAGCTGCTTCGGCACGCCCCCGGTGGACGGGATCACGTAGACCTGCTCGTCGCCGTCGATCTGGCCGGTGAAGGCGATCCACTTGCCGTCGGGCGAGAAGCGCGGGAACAGTTCCTGTCCCGGATGGGTGGTGAGACGCACCGCGGAGCCGCCGCCGGCGGGTGCGGTCCACAGGTCGCCCGCGTAGCAGAAGACGACCTTGTTCGCATGGATGTCGGGGAAGCGCAGGAGCTTGGTCTGGGCCGTCGCCAGGGACGGCGCGAGCAGGATCACCAGCGCGAGCAATGGCAATCCCGTACGCAACGGTCGGGGTCGGGTCATGGCTGGATCTCTCGTGGTTCGAGGGGCCAGTGGTCGTGGGAGCGGTCCGGGGCAGGCGGCGGTCACTCCTCGCGCGAATCGGATTCGGAGTACGAAAGGGTAAGGAGCGTGGTTTCGGCTGTCCAGCGCTCGCGGCGAACGGTCAGTGGGCCGTTGCGGTGGCCTTGCCGGTGGCCGCCCAGACGCCGTAGGCCGCCATCGCGACCAGGGCGATCAACGCGAACACCGCCCCCTCGCTGGTCCAGTGCGTGAGGTCGACGGCCCGGGCGTGCCACGCGAGACCCTGTCCGACGGTCGCCACGACCATGGCCAGCGCGCCCCACCGGAGGAGAACGATCATCAGGCCGACGTGGGCCAGCAGCGAGATCACGAAGCCGTTCACGGTGCCGGGCTCGTCGATGAGGACCCAGAGGACGATGGCGAGCACGATCGACACGCGGCGGCGTCGCACCATGCGCTGGATCACGACCAGTGCGGCCACGTTGAGGAAGGCCATCGCCACGGCCATGGTCACGTTCAGGACGCTGCCGAGGGCCAGGCGGCCGCCCGTCACCAGATCGAGGTTGATGCTCAGCGGCCACGACGCCGTTTCGCTGAAGAGGGATTGCAGCCAGCGCAATCCCGGGACGAGCACGGTGAAGAGCAGTCCGGCCGCGATCAGCCCCACGAGGACCGAGTGTCCGAGCAGGGGGTCGCGGACCCCGGTGCGATCGACGCGCAGCATCCGGCAGGACGACACGAACATCGACGGCCAGACCTGGCGGCAGAGCGGTTCGGCCGCGACGAAGAGTCCCCACGACACCACGGCGATGAACGTGGAGCCCGCGATCAGATTCCACACCTCCGCCGGGAACTGCGGGGTCCAGAGGAGGTGCGAGCGCAGGGCCGTTCCGAGGAACGACAACATGAACATCGCGATCGCGAAGCGGTGGGCACCGAGCTCGTCGACCCGTTCGCGATCGAAGTTCCGCGTCGCCGCCACTGCGACCCACACGACCACGGCCAGGATCAGGATGGCGGGCATGGCCTCCCACAGCAGGTCCAGTCCGGAGATCCGGCCGGCGCGCTCGACGGTGGCCAGCGATTCCAGTGTGGAGGATTGCGTCACGTTGAACAGGACGGGTCGGCCCTCCGAGGCTCCTGCCTCGACCCGGTACTCGACGCCCGGCTGGGCGGCGATCGTGCCGACCCAGGCCCGGCGGAGGTCGGGGGCGAGGAAGCGCTGGTACCGCGGGGGCACCGATCGGAAGCGCGACGTGTCGAGCTCGGCCGCCTCGAAGAGCGGTGTCCAGTCGGGTTCGCTCGGTCCTTCGCGCGCGAGTCGACGGGGCAGGGCTTCGAAGCGGCGGAGACTGCCGTCGAGGTCGAAGAGGACCGAGACCTCGCCGGCGACCGACGCCGTCGGATCGACGATCCCGACCGGGCCGCGCACGAGGACGGGGATTCCCTCGGCCTCGGGTACGATCCATCGGGGTGACTGCCGGTACCAGTAGCCACCCACGTCCGGCCGTTCGCGCACGCTGTCCCAGCGAGCCGCCGAGGAGTCCGCGGCCGCCACGGCCTGCAGGACGCCGTTCCAGATCAACCATCCCCAGGCCCGGTCCGCCGGGTCGCGGTAGGCCTCTTCGGTGTAACCCAGTTCGGCGATCAGCTCGGTGGCGCGGTCCTGCAGGACCGCAGGGCGCTTCTCGAAGGGCACGTAGGCGATCCAGCTCATGCTCGCGGCCCAGGTCGAACCCCCGAGGATCAATGCGACGGCGAGCACGCCGAGGCCGAGGGCCTTCCAGGTCGCCAGTCCCTCGCGCGCGCCGCTTCCGGCGACCAACTCGGGCGAAGGGATCTCGCCGGCGGCCAGGGCTGCGGCCAGTGGGTCGCCGCCCGGCAGGGCCGCAGCCACCTGGATCGCCGAGGCGGGACGGTGGGCGGGGTCCTTCTCGAGACAGCGCAGGACCGCCCGCTCGATCGCCGGGTCGAGCGTGCGGACATGGCTGCTGGGCCGCGACGGCAGGCTCGAGGCGTGCATCGAGGAGAGTTCGGCCACGGTGTCGGCGTGGAACACCGGCCGGCCGGTGAACAGCTCGTACAGGACGAGGCCGAGTGCGTAGATGTCGCTGCGGACCGTGACCTCACGGCCCGCGAGCTGCTCGGGGGCCATGTAGGCGGGCGTACCCGCGCGCACCTCGGTCGAGTCGGAGTCGTCGACCAGGCTGGCCAGGCCGAAGTCCGTCAGTTTCACGCGGCCGCGGCCGTCGAGCATGACGTTGGCGGGTTTGAGGTCGCGGTGCAGGACGCCGGCCTCGTGCGCCGCGCTCAGGCCGGCGCAGATCTGCCGCGCCACGGTCACCGCCCGTTCCTCCGGGAGCCGGCCGATGCGGCGCAGGAGCGACGAGAGGTCCTCGCCGTCGACGTACTCCATGCTCAGGAAGTGGCGCCCGTCGATCTCGTCGACGTCGTGCACCCGGCAGACGTTCGGGTGGCTCACCTGCCGTGCGGTGCGGACCTCGTCGAGGAAACGGCGCAGACGATCGGGGTCGCTCTCGAGACCGGTGGGCAGGAACTTCAGGGCGACCGAGTGTCCGAGCTTGAGGTCGTCGGCACGGTAGACGGTTCCCATGCCGCCGCGGCCGAGCAGGGCGACGATGCGGTAGCGGCCGGCCAGCATCGTTCCCGGTGCGAAGACGTGGGCCGGATCGTCGGGGGCGGAGGTTTCGCCCGCCGGGGACCCCGGGCCCACGATCCTCGTGGCGTCGAGCGCGCCCAGCGGCGCCGCGCAACCGGCGCAGACCGTCGCGTCGTCCGGATTGGGATGAGAACATTCGGGGCAGGGCCGCATCGGCGGAGCATAGCGTCGAACCGACCCGGATTGGTACCGCGAAACCCGGCCGCGCCCCGACTCGGAGCGCGGCCGCCTCCGATCACCAGTTCGTCGGCTGCACCTCGAAGTCCTCGCCCGCGGCGTCGGCCGCCGCCCGCTGGATCGCACCCAGCAGCGACTCGAGTTGCTCGGCCCCGTCCGGCCCGTACGAGCGCAGGATCTCCACCTGCTGCAGCGCGGCCTGGAGGTGGGCCTCACCCAGGTACTCGCGCGCCTCGGGGAAGCGGTCGCGCAGCGCGAGCGCCTCTTCGTACAAAGCGAAGGCCTTCTCCAGCTCACCCGTCTTGCGCAGCGTGAAGGCCAGCATGTTCACGGTCTCCGGGTCACGGTCGTCTTCGGCGTGGGCGGCCTCGAACTTCTCGCGCGCGTCGGCGTAGCGGCCCTGCTCGGCCAACTCGAGGCCCTCGTTGTAGAGGCTCTCGGCGGTGTTCGCGGGTTCTTCCTTGCTGTCCGTGCCGGCGGCGACGGCGAAGGTCGTGGCCAGGGTGGTGATGGCGAGGGCCACCGCCAGGATCGTGGGCAGAGAGCGGAACTTCGGGGTCACGTCGGGTCTCCTGCTTCGGAAAGGGGAACGCGGATCCCCGGCGCCGTCTTGGCGGACCCGGGGGCCTTGCTGTTTCTTCGCACGGGTCCGCCTTCCGGATCAACTCCGGTCGCGGATCCGCCGCCCACACCCCGAATCCGAGCCTCGTCTTGATCGAAGTCCACGACCTCCGCAAGACCTACCGCGTGCACCGCAAGCGCCCCGGCCTGCGGGCCTCGGTCAAGGCGTTGTTCGTCCGTGAACAGGTCGAGAAACACGCGCTGAAGGGCGTGGACCTGCGGGTCGGGGCCGGCGAGATCGTCGGACTGGTGGGGTCGAACGGGGCGGGCAAGACCACGCTGGTGAAGGTGCTGACCGGGATCCTGCACCCCAGTGGGGGCGAGGCGCGGGTCCTCGGCCACACCCCCTGGGAGCGCGAAGACGACTACCGTCGCCGCATCGCGTTGATCATGGGGCAGAAGGCGCAGTTGTGGTGGGACCTGCCCGCGGCCGACGGATTCCTGCTGCTGCGCGAGATCTACCGTGTCCCGCCCGAGCGCCACGCCGAGAACCTCGAGCGCCTGGCCACGGCGCTCGACGTGAAGAACCAGCTCCACGTCCAGGTGCGCCGACTGAGTCTGGGCGAGCGCATGAAGATGGAGCTGATCGCCGCGCTCCTGCACGATCCCGACGTCGTGTTCCTCGACGAGCCGACGATCGGACTCGACCTCACCGCCCAGCGCGCCATGCGCGAATTCATCCTCGAGTACCAGCGCGAGCGGCAGCCGGCCATGATCCTGACTTCGCACTACATGGAGGACATCGAGAGCCTCTGCCCGCGGATCGTCATCCTGCGCGAGGGCGAGGTCGTCTACGACGGATCGCGTGACCGGCTGATGCGCGACTACGCCCGCGACAAGGTGATCGTGGTGCACCTGCAGGCCGAGCACGCCCACCGGGACTTCCGCGGACACGTGCATGGACCCGGTATGCAGCTGATCGACCACGAAGAGGACGTGCTGCGTCTCCGCGTGGCCCGCGACGACGTGGCCGGTGCCGCCGGACACGTCCTGGCGAACCTGCCGGTGCGGGACCTGAGCATCGAAGAGCCCGAGATCGGGACGATCATCGAGGCTCTGCAGCAGGGGCGGGGATGAGGACTCGGTACGGTTGGATCCTTCCGGCCTGGTCGTCGGAATTGCGCAAGCTCCTGAGCTATCGCGTGGACTTCTGGCTCGACTTCGCGGGTTCGCTGATCGTGCAGGTGGGCCTGGCGTGGTTCCTCTGGGACGCGATCCTGCGCGCGCGCGGCACCGAAACCGTCGGGGGCATGGGACTGCAGGCGCTCGTGCTGTACTACCTGCTCGTGCCTCTGGTCGAGAAGATCTCCCGCGGTCCCGAGATGGGGTTCCTGTCGAACGAGATCTACGACGGCACGCTGACGCGGTACCTCGTGTATCCGGTTCCCCTGTTCGGCTACAAGTACGTGCTGCACCTGGCCGTGTCGACGATCGCACTGGTGCAACTGTTCCTGGCCCTCGGTGTGTACGTCTCCTGGCGTGGAGTGCCCGAACCCTTCGAGATCACCTGGGTGGGTCTCCTGTTCGGGGTGATCGCCGCGATCGCGGCCAGTGCGCTGTACTTCCACATGGCGGCGTGCCTGGAGTTGGTGGCCTACTGGGCGGACAACGTGTGGAGCCTGCTGGTCATGCTGCGCTTCGCGATCCGCCTGCTCGGCGGTGGCATGATCCCGTTGAGTCTCTTCCCCGAGCTCGGGCAACAGATCCTGGAGGTCCTCCCCTTCGCGCCCCTGTTGTCGTTTCCGATCCGCACGATCCTCGGCGAGATCGGACCCGGCGCCTACGTGAAGGCCATGGCCCTGCTCGTGGGTTGGACGGTGGCCTTCGCGGCGCTGGCCCGATGGATCCACGCGCGCGGCTCACGGCGCTACACGGGGGTGGGGATCTGATGGCCCGATATCTCCACCTGTATCTGTACTTCCTGAGGTTCTCGTTCTCGAAGGCTTTCGAGTTCCGTGTGGACTTCTGGTTCCGCGTGGTCATGGACGCCTTCTACTACGCCGTGAACATCGGCTTCTACCGCGTGCTCTACGTGCACACCGATCTGCTGGCGGGATGGGACGAGCGACAGGTCATGGTCTTCGTGGGCGCCTATCTCGTGGTCGACGGCCTGAACATGACCGTGTTCGCGAACAACCTCTACTGGTTGCCGATCCACGTGAACAAGGGGGATCTGGACTACTATCTCGTGCGGCCGGTCTCGCCGCTCTTCTTCCTGACCCTGCGCGAGTTCGCGGCCAACTCTTTCGTGAACCTGTTGCTGGCCGCGGGAGTGCTGGTGTGGGCTCTGGCGCGGCTGCCGGTGTGGCCCGGGGCCGGCGAACTCGCGGTGTTCGCGTTCATGCTGGTCAACGGAACGGTGCTGTACGCCCTGGTGCACTTGTTGATGCTGTTGCCGGTGTTCTGGATCCATTCGGGCCGGGGGCTGGGGTCGGTGTTCTTTCTGCTGACGCGGGCGATGGAACGGCCCGATGCGATCTTCCACGGTTGGGTCCGGCGGATCCTGGTCACCGTGTTGCCCTTCGGTCTCATGGCCAGCTTCCCGGCCAGGGCGGTGCTCGACGAGCCGACGTGGACGATCGTCGGCCACCTGCTCGCGGTCACCGTCGCGATGTTCGCGATCACCCTCTGGGTGTGGAAGCGAGCCCTCCGCGCCTACAGTTCCGCATCGTCGTGAACTCTTGTGACGACGGGGGTGGGGGGATAGACTCCGGCCGCTCCGACCGGATCCTCCACCGGCGGCGCCGTGAGGGCGCAGCCGACGCCGACAGGTGCCGCCTCTCCATGTCCGCCGATCGATTCCGAAGCACCGCGGCCTTCCTGGTGTACGCCTTCGTCGTGGCCACGCCCTTCTCGCTGGCCGCCGGGTCGATCCTCGGTGTGACCGTGCTCGTGACCGGGGCGGTCGCGCTGGCCCTGCACGCTCCGGCCCGTGCGGCGATTCCGCGCTGGGTGTTCGTCGGCGTTCTGGGAATGGTCCTGTGGAGTGCGCTGGCCACGGCCACGGCGGACCCCTACCCGGCCAAATGGCTGACCTGGGCGAAGGAGCTGTGGATCAAGCTCTTCCTGCTGTCGGCGACCGGTCTCATGGTCTTCGCGCGGACCCGCGTCGACCGTGTGCTCGTGGTCTACGTCGCGGTCGGTGCGCTCGTGGCCGTGTTCGGGATCCTCCAGTACCTGACGGGGTCGATTCCCTTCCGAGACCACGTTCCGCCCATGCGCGGCGACCGGTGGGAGATCGAGGCCTTCTACAATCACCATCTGACCTACGGCGGTCACGTGGTGGTGCTGTGGCTGTTGGCCCTGGCCCGTGTCGTGTTCGGCGGGACCGGTGCACGGACCCGGGGGCTCGTCCACCGCGGATTCGGCGTGTCGACGTTGGTGCTGCTGTCGCTCGGGCTGTACTGGAGCTACGCGCGCAGTCCCCAGATCGGTGCCCTCGCCGGGTTCGCGGTGCTGCTCCTCGTGTTGCCGTGGAAGCGGCGTCTGGTGGCCGCCGTCGTGTTGGCCGTGACGGTGGTCGCCGCCCTGGTGAGTCCGACCATGCGCGAGCGCTACGTCGACGCGCTCGATCTGTCGACCGAGCAGACCCGTCTGCTGTTGTGGCAGAGCAGTATCGACGGCATCTCCGACCGGCCGTGGACGGGATTCGGTCCCGGGAACTTCCGCGCGATGATGCTCGGCCACGAGGTCCCGGGTGATTACGACAGCCGCGCGCACGCCCACAACGACTACCTCATGCAGGCGGTCAATGGCGGCATTCCCATGCTCGGGTTCGGGCTCCTGTTCGCCGGAGCGCTGATCGTGTTCCTGTGGAGATGGAGGCGGCGCCCCGACGGGAATGCCGATTGGATCGTGGTCGGTGCACTCGCCGCGCACGTCGCCCTGCTGGCGGCGGGTCTCTTCCAGGTCTTCCAGACCGACGACGAGGTCGAGTTCACCCTGTACTTCACGCTGGCCTGTGCCCTGGCGCACGTGGCGCAGCGACGTCGTGTGGAGACCGGCGGCTAGACGTCCACCTCGTCGTGCAGCGGAACTGCCGTCGTCTCGAGCGTGTCGAGATCGATCGCCGTGAGCGAGTTGCCCCACACGGCGGCGGTGTCGAGCGCGATCATGTCGTCGCGGACCACGAGGCCCTGCGCCGCCCAGTGACCGCAGACCACCGTCGCGCCGAGCGGACGCCGACCCGGGAATCGATGCCAGGGGATGCGGTCCTCGGGCGCCTCGCTCGGTGGCCCCGCGAAGTCGAAGGCGGGTTGCCCGTCGGGCGTGCAGGTGCGCAGGTTGCACAGGACGCGGATCGTCGATCGGATGCGCGCGTCCTGATCGAGGGTGTCGGTCCAGTGCACGGCCTGCTTCTCGGCCAGCGACATGATCAACTCGACGTGGTCGTGGCCGCGCAGTGCGCGTTCGGCCTCGTGGGCCAGTTCGAGCGCGCGGGCGCGGTCCCAGACCGGGAGCACGCCGGCGTGGAGCATCAGGAAGTCGCCCTCCTCGTGCACGAGCGGTCGGTGGCGCAGCCACGTGATCAGCTCGTCGCGATCGGGAGCGTCGAGCACGTCGCCGAAGGTGTCCTTCGGGCGCAGAGGGGCTCCTCCGATCGAGCGGGCCAGGAGGTGGACGTCGTGGTTGCCCAGGATCGAGACGATGCAGTCGTCGTGATCCCGGGCCCAGCGCAGCACGTCGAGCGAGCGCGGGCCGCGGTTCACCAGATCTCCGGCGAACCAGACGCGATCGCGATCGGGGTCGAACTCGATCGCCCGCAGCAGCTCGAGCAGCGTGCGGTGGCATCCCTGGACGTCGCCGATCGCGTAGGTGGCCATGGGTCCTCCCGGCTCGGTGGGTCAGCCGCCGACGTCGACCCGCACGCCCAGGCGCAGGGTCCGGCCGGGTTCGGGCAGCCCGAGCTGCGTGGCGGTGTCGGCGTCGAAGACGTTGTCCACCCGGGCGAAGATCTCACTGCCCTGGTACCACCCGGTGCCGAAGTGGCGCCAGCCGATGCGCACGTTGAAGCGCAGCGACGGATCGATCCGGGTCAACGGGGTCAGTGGTGGGTCCTTGCGGTCGTCGAGCGAGTAGCGCGGACCCACTCCCACGAACTCCGCCCGCGCGAGCAGCCCGCTGGGGTGGACGTAGTTGGCGGCGAAGGTGCTCAGCCAGTCGGGGCGGTCGGCCACGCGGCCGTCGAAATCACCGTCGACCTCGCTGCGGGTGACCATCTGGGTGTGCTGCAGGTCGAGGGTCAGACCCCGGAGCGGACGCGCGACCAGGCCGAGTTCGACCCCGACGCTGCGCACCGCGTCGAGGTTCACTCGCTGGCGGCGGCCGTTCGGCAGCCGGATCTGCTCGATCGAACCGTCGATCTCGGTCCAGAAGCCGTTGGCCGAGAGATCGAGGCGGTCGCTGCTGCGCGACCAACCGAGTTCGAAGGAGTTCTGGGTCTCCGGCCCGAGGTCGGGGTTCACCTGGAAGCGCTCGAGCGCACCGGAGAAGAGCTCGCGCATCGACACGAAGCGGGGACGCCGGGAGGCGGTGAGGTGCACGCGGTGCGCGCGCCCGACGTCGTGCTCGACGGCTGCGTGCACCACGGGCTCGTGGTCACCGTCGCGCGAGGGTTTGTCGCCGGTCTTCGGGGTGGTGGCGCCCTCGTAACCCGCGCCGAAGCGCACTCGCCACACGTCATCGGGACGGAAGGTGGCCTCGGCGCCGGTGGCCACGAGGTTCTGCTCGATCTCGAGCTCGGTGGCGCCCGCGCCCTGGTTGTCCTCGTGCAGGCTGTTCCGTGCACTGGCGCGGGCGGCCAGGGTCCACCGCTCGCCCAGGTCGCGGCGCAGGACCAGACGCCCGAGGAGCGTGCGGTCGTCGTTCTCCTCGACGTCCTCGATGGTCTCGTAGTCGGCGCTCTCGTAGCTCTCGATCACCTGACCGTAGAGGTCCAGTGACGCGGCCACCTCGGCGCTCCACGGTCCGCGGTGGAGATCACTCGCCAGACCCACCAGCAGACGCTGGGTCGTCGGGTAGCGCCAGAAGCGGGCGTCCGCCACGTGACCCTCGGGTGGGACCTCCTTCGACGCGTCGCTGGCCTGCAGGAGCAGGCGCACGTCGCCGGTCTCGCCCACGTCGCGCCCGAAGTGCGCGAGCAGAGCGGTCTGTTCGATCTCGCTGTTGAGGCGGAGGCGGCGGTCGGGATCCTGGTGGAAGTCCAGGTCCGCGTCACCGGGGAGCAGGAAGCCGTCGCGGCGCCGGTGTTCGGCGGCGACGGTCGTCGACCACGGTCCGTCACGCCGTTCGTGCAGCAGGCCGGCCTGCAGTCCGTTCGCTTCGGCACCGATCACCTGCAGGCGCGTCTGGTGGCCCGGGGTCTTCCGCTGCCGCGTCCTCATCTCGATCAATCCGGACAGGGTGTTCGGCGGATCGAGCGCGCTGTTCACACCGCGGTGCGCGACGATCTCGCCCACGCCGATCAGCGGCAGGAGGCCGAGGTCGGTGCGCTCGTCCCAGGGCACCGTCAGCGGGATCCCGTCGAGCTCCACGCGCAGGTGGCGTTCCTGGGAACCCCGGACCAGGAAGAGTGCTTCGCCACGCGAGTTCACGGTGAACTGCGTCGACGGCAGCAGCGTTCCGAGGTCGGCCACCGAGCCGCCGTCGCGCGTCTCGAGCAGCAGTTCGCCGATCTCGACCCGATCCGCTCCGGCCTCGCGGACCACGCGCCGGGCCGTGACCTCCTGGGTCTCGAGCACGAGGGGTTCGTCGGCGCTCGACGTGTAGGTGGTGCGGACCGAGTCGGGGATCTCGATCACGTAGGGGGAGTCGCTCGAGCCGTCGGGGGCGTCCTGGGCGCGGGCGAGGGACACGCCGGTGACGGACGCGACGAGCACGGCCAGCGAGAGCGGGAATCGGTGGAGCATCGGACGGGCCCGGGTCGGGGGAGAAGGAACCGACACACTAGGACGAGTCCGCACCGCGGGCCAAGTCCGCGGCAGGACGGCTCGCGACGGAGTGGGCCGAGACGGTCGATCAGCGGGCCGCTCCGACCTGCTGCCGGGCCAGCTCCCCGAGCCGACGCAATGCGGTCTCGAGGCGCTCGTCCCACGGCAGCGCGCAGTTCAGCCGCACGCAGTTGCGATAGCGGCCGCTGGCGGAGAACAGGATCCCGGGTGCGATGCTGATCGCTTCTTCGAGCGCCGCCTCGTGCAGTGCCACGGCGTCGACGCTCTCGGGCATCTCCACCCACAGGACGTGCCCGCCGTCCGGGCGGCTCACGCGCGTGCCCGGCGGGAAGTCACGGGCGATGGCCGCGGCCATGCGGGAGCTGAGTTCACGGTAGGTCCCGCGCAGGCGTTGCAGCGTGCGCTCGTAGCTGCCGTCGGCCAGGAAGGCGGCCAGGGCCATCTGCGTGGGCGTGGCCGTGGCCACCGAGCTGCTGAACTTGAGCTTCTCGACCTGCGTCCGGTAGCGCCCCGGTGCGGTCCACCCGATCCGGTAGCCCGGCGCGACGCTCTTCGAGAAACTCGAGCACAGGAGCACGCGCCCGTCGCGGTCGAAGGCCTTGGCGGCGCGGGGGCGCGTGGCGTCGAAGGACAGCTCACCGTAGACGTCGTCCTCGATCAACGGGACGTCTTGTCGGGCGAGCAGGGCGAGCAGTTCGCGTTTGTGCGTGTCGGGCATGCAGTGGCCCAGGGGATTTCCGTAGTTCGGCGACAGGACGCAGGCGGCCACGGCGCGGGCCTCGAGCACCGATTCCAGTTCCTCGAGCAGGATTCCCGTGCGCGGATCGGTGGCGACCTCCAGGGCCTCGAGGTGCAACGACTCCAGGGCCTCGAGCAGTCCGTAGTAGGTGGGCGTCTCGACGACCACCGTGTCCCCGGGTCGCGTCACCGCTCGCAGGCAGAGGTGGACCGCGGCCTGGGCTCCGCTCGTGGTCACGATCTCCTCGGGGGAGAGAGCGCAACCCGCGTCGAGCGCGCGCCGGCCGATCTGCACGCGCAGGGCCTCGAGGCCGGCCACCTGGTCGTAGGAGTGGCTGGCCGAGGGATCCCGGCGCACCGCCTGGACCAGCAGGCGGTTGAGGCGGGCCAGGGGCAGGAAGTCGGGGTGCGGGACGGCGGCGCCGAGCGGCAGGACGCCCGGCCGCTGCGCCTCGTGGAGGAAGCGCAGGGCGAGGTCGGACACCTCGGGCGGACCGGGCCGATCGGCGCTCGCGGTGCGCGCGGGGATCGGCGCGCGCGGCGGCGGCGTGCGGACGTAGTGGCCGGACTGGGGTCGTGCCTCGAGGAGCTGTCGTTCCTCCAGGAGACGGTAGGCCTCGAGCACGGTCGTCACGCTCACCGACAGTTGCCGGCCGAGACGCCGCACCGAGGGAAGGCGCTCGCCCGGCGCGAAGGTTCCGCCCTCGATCATCGACTCGATCCGCCGGGCCACCTGTCGGTACAGGGGTTCGTCGGCGACGGGATCGGGAGGCTTTGCGTCACGCACGGGCCGTCTCCGGGAAGCGGTGGTGTTCGGTCGCGGCCCAGGCGTGTGCTCCGAGGCACGATCCGTCGATCGGACTCAGGGCGAGGCCGACCAGGGGTCCGCCACACGGGTGAGGGGCAGGTGCACCCGGAAGCGGTCGCCGTCGTCGTCACGGAGCACGTACACCCCGCCCACACTGGGTCCTTCCCCCTGGCCGCCGACAAAGCGCACGGACTCCGCACGGATCGTTCCGCCGTCGGTCCCGAGCGACCATCGTCCTCCGGCGAGCACGGGCTGCGGATCGTAGGAGAGGGCCAGCTCGAGCACGAGCGTGCGCGTGCCGTCGGAGAACTCGAAGCGGGCCTCGGTGCGGTCTCCGTCGCGGGTGCCGGAGGCCGATCGAAGTTCGAGGCCGGTGGCGGGCGCGGACTCCGAGGCGAGATCCTCGACGCGGGCGGTGTCGGCGCCACAGGCGGCGAGCAGGAGTGCTGCGGCGACCACGATCCGCGGCCTCATGATTCGTCCCGGATCCGGCGACGCACGGCGTCGGTGTCGATCGCGTCGCGCTCCCACAGCACGCGGCCCTCCATGCCCCCGGACACGGTGAGGATCTCACCGCTCGTGTGGCGCGACAGTTTCGGCGAACACAGGACCGCCACGGTGCGCGCGATGTCGACGGCGCGTCCGAGCTGGGGCATGGGCAGGGTCTGCAGCACCCGCTTCAGACCCTGGTCGTCGGCGAGCGCGGTGCGGGCCATCGGCGTCACCGTCCAGCCCGGTTCGACCATGTTCACGCGCCCGTAGGGATCGATCCGCACGATCTCGTTCTTGAGCGTGCGTACCAGCCCGCTCATGCCCGCCTTGGTCATGCTGTAGTCGGCGTGGTCGCGCTCGCCGAAACGGCCGGCCGTCGATCCGATGAACACCAACGAAGCGCCGTCGCCGTCGTCACGTGGCCCGTTCTCGGCGAGCTGATCCAGGAAGGCCTGGGTGGTCCACACTGCGCCGAGCAGGTTCGTGTCGACGGTGCTGCGCACGCGTTCTTCGCTCATGGCGTACAGCGGGATGTCGGGTTCGGGCCAGACGCCGGCGTTCGCCACGCAGCAGTCGATGCGGCCGAAGTGGACCGCGGCACGACGCACGGCCTCGAAGGTCGCCTCGCGATCGGCCACGTCGAACTGCAGGCACAGGGCCCGATCGTGCCAGCCCTGCTCGGCCGCGAAGGCCTGCAACGCCTCGAACTGCGAGCGTCCCTGCAGGACGAGCATCGCTCCTTCGTCGGCGAAGACGCGGGCGAGCGCATTGCCGATGCCACCGGACGCACCGGTGATCAGAACGACCTTGTCGCGAAGTCCCGTTTCCATGGGGTTTCCCTTTCCGTGTCGACGTGAGGCGGAGCGGAGCCTACAGGCACGGGCGCGTCAGGGCCAGTGCCCCGGCTACAGCCGGACCCAGGTCCAGTCGCGCGGCCGGTCGCCGTCGTAGGGCATGTAGGCGTGGAAGGGGCGCGGATCGTCGTCGAAGACCAACGGCAGGAACAGCCGATCACCCTCCCACATGGGCAGCTCGAGGATCCGATCGACGGGGTGCCACTCGAGCGTTCCCTCGTCGTTGCGCTCGGGCACCGTTCCCTCGAAGGCCTCGATCCGGAACAGGAAGCCCAGCCAGTCCTCGCCCTTGGGCCCGAAGCCGGTCCAGTTGACCGTTCCGCGCAGGCTCATGCGCGTGACCTCGATCGAGGCCTCCTCGTGGAGCTCGCGGCGCATGCAGGTGACCACGTCCTCGTCCGGATGCATCTTCCCGCCCAGGCCGTTGTACTTGCCGAGGTGCTGGTCGTCCTCGCGCGCGTTGCGGTGGACGAGCAGGACCTGGTTCCCGTCGGGGCTGAGAACGTACCCGAGGGTACCGACAATGGGGGTGTAGACGGGGCCGGGCATGGTCGTGGTCCGTGGTTCGGGAAGCGTCGACGGCGCGCAGGCTAGCACGGATCGGCCCCGACGACGAAGGCCGCCCCCGACGGCGGGGACGGCCTCGTCCGGGCGGAGAGCGGGGCCGGGGTCAGTCCTCGACCGATCCCAGTCCGTCGCGCAGCCGCTGCAGACGATCGGGACGCTCCTTCACGAAGCGCTCGATCCCCTCGAGCAGACTCGTGGTGTCGAGATGCGCCTCCTCGATCACCTCGTCGAGCTTGCCGCCGGTGCGCCACCGGTCGTCGAAGTCGCTGCTCATGGCGTACTCGTCGGCCAGGGGGTTGAACACCCAGTCGCGCATCAGGCGGCGGCTGCGGTTGGTGATGTAGGTCGAGTCCCAGCGATCGGCCGGGGTCAGCAGCTCGTTGCGGTAGCTCTCGGGCTGGACCGCGAAGAGCTGCGGGCTGGGCACGGCCACGATCTTCACGTTCAGACCCTTCTCGGCGAGCTGCGGCAGGAGTTCGAGCACGTTGGCCGTGCTCGTCGTTCCCTGCACGAGGATGCACCCGCCGCGCGGCGTGCCCACTTCGTAGTCGCGGATCAGGTAGGCGCCCTTCGCCGCGGCGAAGTGGTGCTCCATGCCCAGGGCGTCGCGGTCGGGGATGGTCACCGGCGGACGCGTCAGGTGCAGGGCCACGATCGGCCACGGACCGCGCAGCGCGGCCGCCAACAGCACCGGAACCTCGTTGTACTCCCACGGGTGGAGGTCGCAGACGTGGCCGTCGGGGAAGAGCTGCGTGACGCCCGGCCCGAACACGCCGAAGTGCGTGCGGCTGTCGTCGGCGGTCTCCGGTCCGGAGTGGCCGGCCACCCAGATCACCTTGCCGGTCTTCAGCTCGCAGTCCTGGGCCAGCTGACTGAACAGGCGCATGGGGCCGTACTTCAGGTAGCTGAAGCTCCCGTAGGTCGAGCA
>DATFKK010000004.1 GCA_035268685.1 Candidatus Krumholzibacteriia bacterium
GCCGCCGAGGGCGAGTACGACCATGGCGCTCAGACCGACGATGTCGTAGCGGAGCCGACCCCACACGAACAGCAGGAAGGTGAGGGTCACCACGGCGATGACGAATAGCTGTTGACCCATGCCCCTCGAATCCACCCCGCGACGCGGTGATCGGCGATGACCGCCACGGCCTCCGGTGACGAGGCTATACGCTGACCCCGATTCGCGACAAGCAGCGAGCGCGGAGAGGTCCGGAACCGGTGCACGATTCCTGGCCGGCGCCCTGGTCGACACTCGACCGGCGACGCCCTGCGGAGCTCGCAGAAGGCGCCCTCGACAGGTCTCGCCCGGCCGGAATCGTGGCCTCGGTCTTGCCGGTACGCATCGCGTTCCAGCTCTGACCGACCGTCCGCACCGGCCGGGGAGGACCGACCCATGACCGACGTTCCGTTCTCCGCACCTCTCGCCGCCCCGTTCCGGGCACGCGACCGGTCCCGCGTCGAACGCACTCTGCAGTCGCTCCACCCTCGACCCCGCGGCGACTCCGCGCACTGGGACCATCTGTCCCGCGACGCCGCGGCCATGCGACCGCAGGTGCAGGACGAACTCGAGTCCCGCATGCGAGCCCTCCAACTCGCCTTCGAAGTGGAGTCGGCCGTTCAGCCCACCGACACGGTCGAATTCCTCGTGGACGTCGTGTCTCCCTTCGTAAGGGCGCGTGTCCCGCTGCGACCCCGTGCCGAGGCGACGGCCTGGGCGCACCGTTCGCTGGTCCGACTGCTCGACCGCTTCGCCGACCACGGAATCGTCCATACGCGCTACGACCACGACTGGCGACCGACCGGCGACGAAACGAACCCGCCGTCGGCCGTGATCCACCTCGCGGTGGCCGCCGCCTGGCTGGCCTGGAGCGATCTACTCGTGGACCCCGCCGCATCGGCTACGCGCCAGAACACCCTCGCCCGCCTGATCGATCACATCGACGAGGGGCTCCACCTGCGACGATGGACCCTCGAGCCCGGGGACGCCGATGCCGCCCTCGCCGTGATCGCGATGGAACGACGGCTCGCCCGCCACGGCCGTCTCACGAACCGCGCCTCGCACTGATCCCCCGCGGACACCGGGATCCGGGCTGCCCCCTTGCCCCTGCGCATGGGGCCGTCTAGACTGCTGCCACGGAAAGGAGCCCGGCCCCATGTCCAGTGAACGTCCGCCCCACGGTGGACCCCCGGCCGTCGACGAAATCCACCGCCGCCTCGAGGACGTGTGGAGTGCACTCGACGAAGACGAGCTCGAACGAGCCCTGCACCTCGCCGAAGGACTGCACCGCGACCATCCCGAGGTCGCCAACGTGGGACTGGGCCTGGCGGCCGCGCGATACGAGAACGGGCTGGTCCGCGGTACGCTCGACGCGGCCGTGAGCTCGGGACCGCTCGAAGATCCCGAGGACGACGCGCTGCGCCGCTGGTACCTGGCCGCGGCACACCACTACCTGTGGCAGTTCGACGACGCACGCGCGATCCTCGACGAGCTCGTGCGCGAACACGCGGACTTCGCCGAGGCCTGGTACCTGTCGGCCCAGGTGTGCGAGATCGAGGGCGACGAGGTCGGCGCGCGACGCGGATACGACCGGGCCTTCGAACTCGAGCCCGAGCGATTCCCGCGCCCGCACCGCTTCGACGACGCCGCCATGCGCGACGCGGTCCAGGCTGCACGCGACGAGCTGCCCGAGCGCTTCCAGGACGTGCTCGACGAGCTGGCGATCGTGATCGAGTCCACACCCACACGGGAACTCGCTCAGAGCGACGGGATCGACGATCCCGTCCCGCCCGACGTCCTCGGCCTGTTCGTCGGCGCCAACCAACTGGAGAAGAGCGTCTTCTCCCCCGTCGACCACCCGGGGATCATCTTCCTCTTCCAGCGCAACCTCGAGCGCATGTGCGTCGACCCCGAGACACTGATCGAGGAGATCCGCACCACTCTGTGGCACGAACTGGCGCACTACCTGGGGTTCGAGGAAGATCAGATGGCCGATCTCGGCCTGGAGTGAGTGTTCGTCCCGCCCATCGGCCCCGAGGGGCCCCACCGGTACCAGAGGGAGTACGACGTGTCCGGAGCGAAACGTTTCGAGCGGACCCTCGTGACCGCCGCCCTTCCCTACGCCAACGGCCCCATCCACCTGGGCCACCTGGCCGGGGTGTACGTTCCCGCCGACATCTACGTCCGCTTCCTGCGCATGCGCGGCGAAGAGGTTCTGTTCATCTGCGGGACCGACGAGCACGGGGTTCCGATCACGCTCACCGCCGAGCGCGAGGGCATCGACCCGAAGACGCTGGTCGACCGCAACTACCCCGGCATCCGCGACAGCTTCGCCGGCCTGGGCGTGGACTTCGACAACTTCAGCCAGACCAGCCGGCCCATCCACCACGAGACCAGCCAGGCCTTCTTCCTCGACCTGCACGAGCACGACCAGCTCGAGCAGGGAACCAGCCTGCAGTACTACAGCGAGGAGACGGGGCGCTTCTATCCCGACCGCTACGTCGAGGGCACGTGCCCGAACTGCAGCGAGACGGCCCGCGGCGACCAGTGCGAGAGCTGCGGCACGCAGATCGAACCCGAGGAACTGATCGATCCCCACAGCGTGACCGACGGCAGCGCGATCACCCTGAAGGAGAGCACGCACTGGTTCCTGCCCATGGGCAAGCTGCAGGAGTGGCTGCAGCCGTGGATCGAGGGGCATTCGGACTGGAAGGAGAACGTGCTCAACTACTGTCGTGGTTGGTTCGACCGCGGGCTCGGTTCACGCGCGGTGACCCGCGACCTCTACTGGGGCGTGCCCGTCCCTCTGCCCGACCACGAGGGCAAGGTGTTGTACGTGTGGTTCGACGCTCCGATCGGCTACATCAGCGCCACCCGCGAGTGGGCGGCCGAGCAGGGAGATCCCGAGGCCTGGCGCACCTGGTGGCAGGATCCGGGCACGCGTCTGGTCCACTTCATCGGCAAGGACAACATCGTCTTCCATGCCCTGTTGTTCCCGGCCATGCTGCACGCGCACAGTGAGGACTACGTGGTTCCCGACAACGTGCCGGCCAACGAGTTCCTGAACCTCGAGGGGGCGAAGCTGTCGACCAGCCGCGGCCACGCCGTGTGGCTGCCCGACTACCTCGAGTCTTATCCGCCCGACAGCCTTCGCTACTGCCTCGCACGCAACATGCCCGAGACCCGCGACACGAACTTCACCTGGGACGACTTCGCCGCGCGCCACAACTCCGAACTGGCCGACGTGCTCGGGAACTTCGTCAACCGGGCCCTGACCTTCACCGGCAAGTACTTCGACCAGAAGGTCCCACCCCGGGCGAAGTGGACCGACACCGACCAGCGCGCACTCGACGGGATCCTCGCGACCACGCGACGAGTCGAGGCCGACATGCGCGCCTTTCGGCTCCGGGCCGCAGCCGAGGCGATCTTCCTGCTGAGCAAGGAGGCGAACCGGTACTTCGACGAGTCCGAACCCTGGGCGACGCGCAAGAACGATCCCGACCGCTGCGCCACCTCGCTGTACGTCTGCTGCCAGTACGTACGAGCACTGTGCGGTCTGTGGGCGTCCTTCCTGCCGCACACCATGCAGACCCTGTGGGACGCCCTGGGAACAGGAACGTCACTTCGCGAGGACGGGTGGCCCACGGGCGGCAACTGGCTACCCGAGGGACATCCGGTGACGAAGCCTCCGATCCTGTTCGCGAAGTTCGACGAGGACGAGTTCGCGTCCGAGAAGGACCGCCTGGCGAAGGCGCGGCGGACCGATACGGAGTCCTGAGCCTTGGCGCTGCCCGTGGCCATCGCCGTCGCCGGCGCCCTCGGCGCCCTGTGCCGCTGGGGGTTGACCGCCGCCGTCCAGCGCGTCCTCCCGGGTGTGTTCCCGTGGGGCACCTTCGTCGTCAACGTGATCGGATGTTTCCTGCTGGGTTGGCTGTCGACGCTCCTCGTCGACCGCCTCGACTGGAACCTCGCCGTGCGCACCGCCGTGCTGTCGGGATTCCTGGGCGCCTTCACCACGTTCAGCACCTTCTCCTTCGACACGCTCGAGTTGGTGCGCACCGGGCACGTGACGAAGGCAACCCTGAACGTGATGCTCTCGGTCGGGATCGGGCTGTTCGCGGTGTGGATCGGCGTGCGCGCAGCCGGTCGAGCTCTGTAGATCACGGCGCGAAGCGTACCGCGAAGGCCCGTTCGATCATGGCGTCGATCGTGCGCTCGGGCACTCCCCACTCCGAAACACGGCGGATCTCGCTGCGCAGCGTGCAATCGAACCACGCCGGGTCGTCGCTGCCGAGCACCACGGGCACACCGTGGTCGAGCAGCGTGAGCAGAGGGTGTGGCGTGGCCGGATCCCACACGCCGGTGCGCTCGTTCGACGTGGGACACACCTCGAGCACGATTCCCTCGTCGCGCAGCTCACGCATCAGGACCGGGTCGGTCGCTGCGGCGATGCCGTGGCCCACGCGGCGCACCTCGAGTTCCTCGACCGCTTCGCGGACCGACTCGGCGGTCGTGCCCTCACCCGCGTGGCAGCAGAGTCCCAGCCCCGACCCGGCCGCCCGACGGAACACGCCGCGGAAGGCGCGCGCGCGTTCGCTGGTCTCGATGCCTCCCATGCCGAAGCCCACGATCCGATGCCGCTGCAGGTCGAGCGCGTCGTCGAGCGCGCGGTCGGCGGCCGCCACGCCCCAGTTGCGCGTGACGTCGGCGACGAAGCGGATCGACGGTCCGCCCTCGGCCTCGATCTCGGCGGCGCGCTCGGCGAGCGCGGGCACGATGACCCGGGGCTCGACCCCGCCGCGGTGCATCTGCCCGAAGGCCACGAACACCTCCGCCGCGCTCACGCGCTGGGCCCGCAGGGAGACGGCGAGGTCGTCGAGGACCGCCACATAGGCGGCGGCGTCGCGCAGTTGCCGCGACGCCCAGCCGAAGGCCTCCAGGAAGCCGCGCAGGGAGCCGAAGGACCACTGCACACCGCGCGAGGTCTCGTCGATCGCCCCGGCCGGCGGCGAGGGCACGTCGGTTGCACTCGAAGCCAGCGTCAGGGCTCGACGCGCCGTCAGAGCCCCCTCCAGGTGTAGATGCAGCTCTGCCGCGTCCCGGCGGTGGGCCACATCTTCCTCCGGGTGGACGTCGTTTCCGCGGACAACGGGATCCGTCATGTCGTCAACCTTCGTCCGTGCCCTCGTCGACGGCGGTCACGTGACCGCCTCCGATCTCGAGCCCCTCCTGGCCGAGACCCGCGACGAGGTCCAGCTCTGCGACCGCCTCGCGCGCGACGGCGTCGTCGATGCCCGGACCGTGCTCCAGGTCCGGGCCCGCCTGCTGGGACTCTCGCACGTCGAGATCAGTCCCTACAGTGTCGACCCGAGCGTGGTGCGAACGTTGCCCGAGGAAGCAGCGCGACGCCACCGCGCGATCCCGCTGTTCCGCGTCGGCAACGACCTCACCCTGGCCATGGCCGACCCGACCGACGTGCTCGCGATCGACGCCGTACGGGACAGCACCGGCTGCGACGTGATTCCGGTCCTGGCCCTGCGCAGGGACATCGAGCGGGCGATCAACCAGTTCTACGGGATCGACCCCATCCTCGAGCGGCTCGTCGCCGAGGCCCAGCGCACCGAGGCCGTGGCCGAGGTGACGGAACGCGAGGACGAACTCGATCTCTCGGACCTCGCCTCGGACGAGTCGCCGACGGTCCGTCTGGTCAATCTGATCATTCTCAAGGCGATCCGCGACGGCGCCAGCGACGCCCACGTCGAACCCGACCACGACGCGCTGCGCGTGCGCTACCGCGTGGACGGCCGCCTGGGGGCCGAACAGCGCATTCCGCTGGCCCTGCACGCCGGCATCGTCAGCCGCCTGAAGATCCTGGCGGATCTCGACCTCGCCCAGAAGCGCCTGCCCCAGGACGGTCGGATCAGTCTCCACGCCGAAGGCCGGCGCATCGACCTGCGCATCAGCTCGCTGCCGACGATCCGCGGCGAGAAGATCGTCCTGCGTCTGCTCGACACCCAGCAGACCCTGACCTCGCTCGCCGACCTCGGGCTGGCCCCTTCGATCGAGACCGACTGGCGCGAGCTCGTCGCGAGTCCCCACGGCATGATCCTCGTGACGGGACCGACCGGGAGCGGCAAGACGACGACGCTCTACGCCTCGCTCACCGCGATCAACAAGCTCGACACGAACATCGTGACGGTCGAGGACCCCGTCGAGTTCGACTTCCCGGTCATCAACCAGGTGCAGGTGAACACGAAGGCGGGGCTGACCTTCTCATCGGCCCTGCGCAGCATCCTGCGTCAGGACCCGAACGTGATCATGGTGGGCGAGATCCGCGACCGGGAGACGGCACAGATCGCCGTACGGGCGGCTCTGACCGGACACCTCGTCCTCTCGACCCTGCACACGAACGACGCCACGAGCGCCCCCAACCGGCTCATCGACATGGGCGTGGAACCCTACCTGGTGGCGAGCGCGCTCAAGGGAGTCCTGGCCCAGCGGCTCGTCCGCCGCAACTGCCCCCGTTGCTCCGAACCCGTGGAACTCGATCCGGCCCGACACCCACCCGAGGTGGTGGAGCGGATCGAGCGCAGCGGTGAGGCGGTGCATCAGGGGACGGGGTGCCGATCCTGCAACCAGACCGGGTACCGGGGCCGCGTGGCGCTGCACGAGCTCATGCCCGTGAACGACGAGATCGAGCGCGCGATCGTGCGACAGCTACCCGCGGCCGGGATCCGCGCCATCGCCCGGCGCCGATCGATGCCCGATCTGTTCGAGGACGGCCTGGCCAAGGCCCGCTCGGGAAAGACCTCGATCGAGCAGGTCCTCCTGGCCACGCGCATGAGCGAAGACGAAATCCCGCCCGCGCGCGACGACGAGGCCGCGGCCCACGGCGATCGCGCGAGCGACGAGATCACCGAGGCGATCCAGGTGTCGTCGACCCCGGAGCCGGACCCCGCGACCGACGCGCCCGCCCCCGCCTTCGACGACCGGGAGATCTGAAGTGCCGCGCTTCGCCTATCTCGCCCTCGACACCGACGGTCACGAGATCCGTGGCCGTCTCGACGGGCCCACGGCCGAGTGGGTCGGCGAACGCCTCTTCGCCGAGGACCTCATTCCGGTCGACATCGAACACGAGGAACGCGAGCCCGATGCTCTCGAGGCGATCCGGCAACATCTTCCGGTCACCGTCGAAGACCTTTCCCTGTTCAGCAATCAGTTCGCACTGATGCTGGACACGGGACTCCCCATCCTCACGGCGTTGGAACTCCTCGCCGAGAACTCGACGAAGCCACGACTGACGCGGGCCCTGGAGTCGGCGATCGCCGACATCCGGTCGGGCTCGTCCCTCCACGAAGCCCTCGCCGCGACCGGACGATTCCCGGACATCTACCTGAACATGATCCGTGCAGCCGAAGCCAGCGGCACGGTGGTCGAAGTGCTGCGACAGCTGGGCGGATACCTCGATCGTGAGGCCGAGCTGCGTAATCGCCTGAAGGGCGCACTGATCTACCCGATCTTCCTGGTGGTCCTCGCCGCGGCCGTCGTCGTGTTCCTGATGGTCGCGATCATTCCGAAGTTCACCCAGGTGCTCGTACAGATGGGTGTGGACCTGCCCTGGCCGACCCGTGCCCTGATCGCGATCAGCGGATTCGTGACCTCGTTCTGGCCGTGGTTGCTGGCCGGCCTGGCCGGCCTGGGAGTCGGCGCCTGGGTACTGGCGCGCGACGAAGAGCTGCGTCTCCGGCTCGATGGTCTGTTGCTTGCTGTTCCGGGCATCGGAGCCCTGATCAGCAAGGCGAGCATGTCGCGTCTGTGCTTCGTGCTCGGCTCCCTGCTGCACGGGGGAATCGCAATCGTCGAGGCCCTCGAGGTGGCGGGCGCGACGGCCGGCAACCGCCGGATCGCCGCGGCGGTCCACGAGGCCCGCGGGCAGATCGTGGCGGGACGGAGCATCGCCGATGCTCTGGCCCACGCCGGAACGATGCCCGCATTGGTGTTGCAGATGGTCTCGATCGGCGAGGCCACCGGCAACCTCGACGCCGTCCTCGTGCGTGTGTCGGAGCTCTACGACGAGCAGGTCGCGCGAGCGACCAACAGCATGCTCAAGCTCGTCGAGCCCGCGTTGATCGTGGTGCTCGGCGGAATCGTCGGATTCATCGCCTTGTCCCTTGTGCTCCCGATGGTCAAGGCGATCGCATCGTTCGGGGGCTGAATCGAATCGACCGGGAGATCGACGAACCATGATCCACAGGAACGCCCAGAAAGGCTTCACCCTGGCCGAGGTCCTGATCGTGATCGCGCTGCTGGGAATCCTCGCCTCGATCGTCGTGCTGAACTTCGGTGGCAGCGATCGGCCCGCGAACGAGCGCGCCCTGCGCGCGAACCTGCAGTCGCTACGCTCGGCCGTCGCCCTGTACAAGGCCGACCACGGACACTGGCCGTGCAGCGAGGACGACTACGGCTATCCGTGCTCGAACCAGGACTTCCGCCGCAAGCTCACCTGGTACAGCCGTAAGGACGGCCGGACCAGGAACGCGAAGAACGCGACCTACGCCTACGGACCGTACCTCGACGACTTCCCCGTCGAGCCCTTCAGCCAGGCCGACTCGGTGAGCTGGTCCCTGGGCACCGAACGTCTCAAGGAGCGCGTGGCCGACGCCGTCGACGGCAGCTCCGGAGACGGGGGCTGGTACTACGAGCCCGAGAGCGGTGTGGTCGTCCCGAACCTGGGCTCGGCCTTCCCGAATGAGTACGCCCGTTTCTAGGGGGAACTCGCGCGGCTTCACGCTCGCGGAGATCCTGATCGCCCTCGCGGTCCTGGGCGTGGCCGGGATCACGGCCGTGACCCTGCTCGCCCAGCT
Source organism: Candidatus Krumholzibacteriia bacterium (assembly GCA_035268685.1). NCBI lineage: Bacteria > Candidatus Krumholzibacteriota > Candidatus Krumholzibacteriia > Candidatus Krumholzibacteriia bacterium. The sequence goes on from DATFKK010000004.1 coordinate 8,883, forward strand.
CACGAAGGCGAACGTCGACGGCCGCGAGGACGTGCAACGGCACGCGATCGCCGCTGCGGTCATGGAGAGCCTCCTGGTCCGCGGGTTCGACGGTCTCGGGCCGGGAACCGCGACGGGAACGACACCGGGTGGCGAGAGCTGGACGGCGACGGTCAGCGACGAGGACACCGACCTCCGTCGGCTGCGGGTCGATGTCTCGTCCGAGGGCCGGACCGAGACACTCGAAACGCTGATGAGCAATCGGTTCTGAGTCTCTGGGGACGGAGGTGAGCGCATGAGCAACGATCGCGGCTTCACCCTGGTCGAGCTGCTGGTGACGACCGCCGTGGCCGCGATCGTCTCGGGCACCGTGTACGTGCTGATCGACGCCGGGATCGACATGCACGAACGAGGCTCGGAACTCGGCATGGCGAGCGTCGGACTGGCCGGAGCCACGGCCATGCTGCGGGCCGACGTGGCCCGCGCCACCGCCGTGGACGTCGTGGCGCCCGACTCGCTGGTCCTCGAGCGCTCGAACGGCGACCGGATCGCCTGGGCGACACGGACCACCACCGGCGGCCTCGCGCTCTACCGCTCGGTCGACGACGGCAGCGGGTTCTCCGAACGTCCGAAACGCGCGGTGGCCGAACTCGTGGACGGCCCCACCCGACCGGCACACACGAACTTCGTCGCGCTGGCCGACGGCCGGATCCGGGCCCATCTGATTGCCGACGATCGCCATCTCTCCATCGAGTCCGCTCCCTGGAGCAGGCCGTGAATCCCTCGCTCCCGATCCTCCACGATCGACGCGGGTTCTCCCTGGGGCTCGTGCTCTTCGCGATCATCCTCTTGTCGTCGCTGGCGCTGACCCTCACCACGCTCACGTTGGCCACCCGCACCGAAACGGTGCGCGACCTCGACACCGATCGTGCCGCCTACCTGGCACGCGCCGGATTCGAACGAACCTGCGCCGAGGTCCTGCTTCGCTCGAACGACTGGTCGACCCTGGATTCCGATCCCTTCGGCGGCGTGGACTTCGGGAACGGCAGCTACCACGTGACCCTGAGCAACCGCGCCCCCGACAGCACGAGGGTCGACGTCCTGGCCGTGCTCGGCGACAGCGAACGCCAACTCCTCTTCGCCGCCCACCGGACCAGCCACGAAGGGGCGACCATCGGTGTGCGACTCGTCCGGATCGCCGATCCGACCCTCGACGTGCTCACGCGCTAGGAGTCGCCGTGCACCTTCCCTCGATCCAGTTCTCCCGACAGCGCCGCACCGTTCTCGGTATGGACATCGGCGCCGACGGTGTGCGGCTGGTGGCAGCGGACCGACGCGGTGGTCACTTCGAGGTCGACTGGATCGAAGAGGTCTCGTTGACCGAGCTCCAGGGCTTCGCCGACTACGACTCGGTGCTCGCGAAGCTCGAGGACGTGATCGCGCCGCGCGTCAAGGGCAGCCTGGACGTGGCGACGGTCCCGCCGTGGAACTCCGCTCGGGTGGTGATCGAGGAGATGCCGGCGATGGACGCCGCGCGCTTCCACCACGCGGCGCGCTGGTACTTCCAGAAGCACGCCCAGGAGGACATGCTCGATCCCGTCAACCGTGGGATCCCGCAGCCCTCGCGCGCCACACCCGACGGCAAGGAGGTCGTCGACGGGATCATGGTGTCGCTCGACGAGGTCATGATGCGCGGCCTCGCCGACCTGTGCCAGAAGCTCGACCTGCGGCTGCAGTGGCTGGTGCCTTCGGCCCTTTGCTATCCGGCACTCCTGAGGGCGGCCGGAGACCGTGAACACCGGGCACTGTTCCTGGACATCGGGGCGGGCCAGTCGCGCATGACCCTCTCGGTCGACGGAACGGTCCGCCTGGTCCGCAAACTGAAGACCTGCGCGAACGACCTGGTCCGCGATCTCGGAGACGAACTCGGACTGGACTGGTCGACGGCGAACCAGGCGTTGCTCGCGCACTCGGGGCTCGGCCCGCTGGCCGACGACGATCCCGACGGGGTGGCCGCGCGGGCACGGACCCTGATCGACCCGACTCTCGATCGACTGGCCGAGTCGCTCAAGGGCGAGATCCTGCGCAGCGCGGCCTACGTCGAGGCTCGCCACGGCGAAGTCGTCGATCGCGTCTTCCTCAGCGGCGGGCTGGGTGGCGCTTCGGGCCTGATCGAACGGCTCGCCCCCGATCTGCACCTCGAACTGGCGCCCCTCGATCCCTTCGCGGCGTGCGCCACTCCACCCGATCTTCCCGGACCCGCGCGCACCCACTTCGCCCTGGCCACGGGAGCGGCCGCGCTGGCCCTGGAGCGACGGGACGACGTGAACCTCCTGCTGGCCGACCGGGCGCCGGCCACCGAACGCCGGCGCGCGACCGCGCAGCGCCGGTGGACCCCGCGGCGGGTCGCGGCCCTCGGGACGAGCGTCCTCGCCATGGCGGTGGTCGTCGGCGCGGATCTGCACCAGGACCAGCGCATCGACCGGCTGGAAACCGAACGCAGCCGGCTGGAGCAGGAACAGATCCAACTCCGCGTGCGGGCCCGCGAACTGACCGCACGCGAAGACCTCTTCGCGATCGAGGGCCGGGTCGAGAGTCTGCGCGCGTTGTACCGCAGCCGACGACTGTTCACCCCCTTCTTCACGCAGGTCGTGGCCTGTCTCCCCGAGACGGCCCGTCTCGACAGGATCTCGATCCAGCACGCCAACGCCGTGTCGGACAGCCTGACCGACGGCCCGGTGCCCCTGGCCGTACATCTCGGAGGCCGCACCGGCGACGTCGACGCCGTGGGCGAGTTCGTGGTGGAGCTGGAGGATCTCGGTCTGCTGTCGAGGATCGAGGTCCTCCGGATCCTCGAGCGCGACGGGGAGCAGCAGGGCCGCTGGTACGACTTCGAGATCCGCGGAGAGCCCGTGGTTCCACGACAGGAGGAGTTCATCGCGGCGCACGCCGAGGCCATGGACACCCCGGAGGTCGCGCGATGATCGCCATGTGGAACCGACTGACACTCTTCACACGGATCCTCGCGGTCGTGGTGTTCGTCTCCGCCGTCGCCGGCGCGTACACCCGTCTGCGCTGGAACCCCCAGCAGGCCGCGCTCGAACTGGCCGAGAAGGACGTGACCGACCTCGGCAAGGACGTACGTCACGCCCGCGACCGGGTCGACCGGCTCGAACGCGAAGCAGAGCTCGCCCGCCGCTGGAGCGCCTACGCCCGCGTGCTCGAGGAGCAGTCCACCGGCCGGTCCCTGCGCGACGTGATCCGGACCTGTGGCACCGAACGCGGCCCCGCGGTCGACGTCCGGCGCGCCGACTTCCGACGCCGGGCGTCCGGTCCCGACTTCGCCCGGCTCGGCGTGAAGCTGAGCGTGCGCGGCGACTACGACTCCCTGATCGATCTGCTCGACGAGCTCGATCGCACCTTCCCGCCGATCGAGGTCATCCGTGCCACGCTCGCCCGACCCGAGAAATCCACCGACGACACCGCGATCGAGGCCGAACTCGAGGGGATCATCCATGAGACCCGCTGACACCCGATCGTGGACGACGTTGCTGACGATCCTCCTGCTGCTCGTGGCGGGATGCTCGTCCGACGGACGAACGCCGCCGCCCCCACCCGCC
>DATFKK010000005.1 GCA_035268685.1 Candidatus Krumholzibacteriia bacterium
ATGGCCGGTGGGGGAGGACGATCTGCTGCTGGTCTCGGTGGGTACCGGCACCTGGACTCGTCCGGATACTGCGTCTTCACTCATCGAGAAATCGGCAGGGGGGCACGCGGTCCGGGCGCTGGCGTCGATGATGGTCGACGCGTCGACGTTCAATCGGCTCCTGCTGCAGTGGCTCTCGCGGAGCCCCACGGCCGAAGAGATCGACAGCGAGATCGGCGACCTATCGAACGATCACCTCGGCGACCGGGCGTGGCTCACCTACGTGCGCTACGACGCGGATCTCGAAGATCCCGGCCTCGAAACCGGCCCGGACGGCAAACCGATCGACCCGAAGGCACTCGCGGCGCTTCGCGATATCGATCGCGTCGAGAACATGGAGCTGCTCGAGGAGATCGGCCGCGTCGCGGCGACCCGTGTGCGTCGCGAACACTTCCCCGAGGTATTCCTGTCCGACCGACCCTGACGGGAGCGAGCCGGTGCACCGCATCGCCGGTCGTGTGAACATCAGAGGGCTCAGGGTCGACCCGCCGATGCCGACATCGCCCGCGGCTCGGGCGGCTCGTCATCGTCCGGCGCGGTCACGGGGCGCGAGCCCCGCGGCATCGAGACGAGAGCCGCGAGCAGACGCTCGGCGTGCACATGGAAGTCGAGACCCGAATCCAGACTCGCGGCCTGCAGGAACAGGACTTCGCGCATCGACGGTGGGACCTCGTCCTCCGCGGGCATCTTCGCGCCACCGACGAGCACGGGGATGACGGGCAGTCGCTTCTCGAGCGCGACCTCCACCTCCATTCGCACGAAATCGTTGGGGTCCCCCAGCAGACGATTCCGCGCAGGGCCCTCGACGGCGCCGGCCCAGTCGGGTCCGATCATGACGAGGAACACGTCGCACTGATCGAGTTCCTGCTGCAGGTGCGCCCGGAAGTCGGCACCGAAGGGAATCGCGTCGAAGTCCATGAAGACGCGCTCGGCGCCGAACCGATCCGCGAGCTTGTCACGCAGTCGCGCTGTCATGACCAGGCTGTCCTGCCTCCGGTACGAGAGGAACACACGCGGGGGCATGATGCCCGAGGAACCGACATCCGAGCGCCATGCCGCCGGAAGGTGGCGGTACAGCCAACCCTGCAGCGCGGCGACCTCGTCGACGATCGTCCGCGGCAAGAGGTTGCCGACGAAGGCAAGCGTCACGCCGAGGCACAGCGCGACCCACGGCAAGATCCAACCCGCGGCGACGAAGCCGAACAAGGACACGGCCGCGAGCAGGATCATCGCGGCGAGGAAGGCCACGACACGACCGAGCGTCGTGTCGATGAGGGCGAAGCCCAGTCCCGTCACCAGCGCGATCAAGGCAACGAGCACGGCACCAGAACCGTGTCCGAGCGGGCGGAGATGGTCGCCCGAGATCAGTGTCTGGATCAACGTCGCCTGCAGGTGCAGGCCCGGCTCCGTCGGATGGAACGGGCTCGCGAGGCGCAACTCCCCCGTGTCGGAGCCGGTTGCCCCGATCAACACGACCCGGTCGCGGAAGACTTCCGGGGTCATTTCGAGCGAGGGGTCGAGTTCGACACCCGGATAGGTGTCGGCCATGGCGTTCGCGTAGACCCGCGCGGCCGGCAGGACCGGATATGGAGCGCCGGTGTACTCGTCACGCCAGTGCAGCCAGAACTCGCCATCGTCCAGCGGGATCTCCTCGCCGTCCACCGAGACGCCTCCGCCGTCGACGATGATCGCCGCATCCTCTGCAGGACCCGCGAGCGCGGCGGCCAGGCCGAGCGCGGGATAGGACAGGCCACGCCACGTCGCGAACAGGGGTACGCGCCGGTACGTGCCGTCGACGCCCGCGATCACGGTGCTGGCCCCGATACCATCCGCTCGACGAAGCAGGCCCTCGAGGAGCGTGTGGGCCCGGTACCAACGTGGTGCGACCTCGAGCGGCAGGGCGACGGGGAGCGCGTGGCCAGCCAGCAGCTCCAACCGATCCTGGCGAGCCGAGATCGTGTCGAGCAGGGCCTCGGCGCGCGGATTCGCGTCGCGCGCGGAGAAGAACGACGCGAGGACGATCGCGGCCGGGTCGTCCTCCGGGCGCCCGGCCCGTGCAGTGATCGTGTCGAACTTCGCGATCTCGTCGATCAGCATCTGGTCGAGCTCGGGTGCCACGGCATGCGGCTCCTCGAAGCGCACGTCGTACGCGACGACACGGGGCCCACCCCGTGCGACGTACCGGAGAATGGTTCTGTGCACGCCGCGGTCGAGCGGCCACGAGCGTCCTTTCTCCTTGAACCGCGCGAGCGTTGCCTCGTCGAAGTCGACGACCACGACCGACGAGTCCTGCGCGTCGCTCGACTCGAGCTGACGCTCCACGTGGAAGCGGAGATCGATGGCCGCGCCCTCGACTCGTTCCCATACGCCCGACAGATGACCTGCCAGGGTCAGCAACGCCGACACCCCACCGATCACAGACCCGACGACGAACTTCTCACGATTCATGCTCAACGGCCGCTCGACGGTCGGCAGTGCTCGTGGAATCGCTCGGCGGCCGTCACCGTCGTCCGCGGCGCCGGATCGAGTGCGTCGATGGCGGCCTGGATCTCGACCTTGCGGTCGTCGGGGAACGGGTGGTCGTCGCTCGTGACCGGCCATGGCACCTGCACCGGGTCACGCTCGAGCAGATCGAGGAACCGCTGCAGACCCGTGGGATCGTACCCCGCGGTCGCGGCGAGACGGGCGGCGCCACGGTCGGCTTCCAGTTCGTCCTCGCGCGTGAGGCCTTCGAAGAGCTTGTCGGCGGCGATCCTCGAGATCGTCCCGAGCCCCCCCTCCGTGTCGAACTCCAGGTCGGTCGCCTTCATCGCGAGGTCCTTCACGAGCTCCTTGCGATCCCGCGCTTTCAGGTCCTCGATGATGTGGCGGCGACGCACGTGTTCGATCTCGTGTGCGAGTACGCCCGCGAGCATCGCCTCGTCCGTCATCCGATCGAGGGCACCGCGCGACACGAAGACGTACCCCCCGGGGACGGACATCGCGTTCACGCGCTCGTCATCGAGCACGGCGAAGCGGTACACGATGCCCGGCGTCGGATCGGCCGCCGCCAGGGTCGACCCGACCATGTTCACGTACATGGTGAGCGCAGAGTCCTGGACCACGCCGTAGCGACCGGCCACCGTCGCGGCCAACTCGCGGCCGAACTGGATCTCCTCTTCGGTCGAGACCTCGGCGAAGGGGTTGTAGAACGTGGGAGGGCCGGAAACGGGGGGAATGCCCCCGCCGGGATCTTTCGCGATGCGCCCCACCTGCTCGACGACCGACTTGCACCCCGGGGCGCCGAAGACGACCAGCCCCGCCAAGAGGACCAGGATTCCCTGGATCGCATGCCTCATCGCGCATCCTCCTCTTCGGCGCTCTCCAGACCCTCGGCCTCGGTCGCTCGGAGCAGATGGTACGGTGGCAGCCCCGCCTGCAAACGGAAGGTCTCGAGCGCGAGGGGCGAGATCTTGATCGACTCCATCCACTTCACGGCGCTCGTATCGGGCCGGACGGATACGGTCGCGCCGCCCTCCTCGATCTCCTCGACGCCACGTGGCGCGGCGGACTGGGCCCACTGATCGCTCACTCCTCGATCGATGCCCTCGACGAGTCGGACGAATCCCGGATCGTTGGCCACGGCGACCCCGTCGATCGCGACATGCTCCGGCCGCACCTCCTGATCGATCCATTCCCGCAGGACGACGGCCGTGATTCCACCGTCGGGAGAAGCGACGACACGCCGCGCCGATGCGGCTCCGGCCGGACCCTCCAGCGCGAGCAGCACGAAGGGCTCGGCCTCGATGTCCGCAGTCTCGAGGGGCCGGTCTCCCTGCGGCGTGCGGCGGTAGTACCGGGTCGCGTCGCAGAGGACTTCCACGGAACTCGACGCAGGATCGTCGAGTCGGGCCACGAGCGACAGGTACTCCCTCTTCTGCAGCTGGAGAACCAGGGCCTTACCGCGTGGGAGGAGTTCGTCCGGTGAATCGGCGCTGGGGGCGTCCCCGACGGGCAAGAGCCATGTCTCGACGAAGACCGTCGAACTCTCGGGAAGGGCGGCCGTGCGACGCTCCAGAGCCTCGAGCAGACGCGCATCCTGCGCGGTCTGTGCAACAGCAGGCAAGGCGGAGCTGGTCAGGATCGAAAGGCAACAGAGAAGGGCGAACCGGCGAGGGCTCGTGCGGCGATTGGATCGCGGCCAATCGGTGGAACAGCAGGGCAAGGGCAACTCTCCCAGGGTTGACCCGCTGCGACGGCCTCGTCGTTTGCGCTCGAGTCGTTCGGGACCCGGTCGGCGGACGGGCGCCGGTGCCGCGGGCACGGACGGAATCACTTCGATGGCCCCGATCGGCGGCCCCTCGGGCGCGAGGAAGACCACGGAGCGAAGCAGGGGAGCCGTGAATCTGTTTCGAGGAACAGGAGGAAACCGTCGGAAACAACATGAGCGTAGCAGATTTCCGAGGCAGAGGAACAGTGCGGATCGATGGCGCAGCCCACAGGCGAGATGATAGTGTTCGTCATCCGTCGACGGCGTGCCGTCGACGCGAGGCGGCATCCCATGTCCAGAGCCGGGACGAGACCGACATGACCGATCGAATCGACACGAGTGCGGTGGAAGTTCCCGCATCGCTGATTCCACTGCGCGAGCGCCTGGCGGCCCACATCCACGCGGTCTGGGCGGAGGGCCGGCGGCGGGGCGGCTGGACGTGGGGGCCACGGCGTGACGACGAAGCCCTCACCCATCCGGGTCTGGTGCCCTACGACGATCTGAGCGAATCGGAGAAGGACTACGACCGCAACACCGCCCTCGAAACGCTGAAGGCGGTTCTGGCGCTCGGTTACCGGCTCGAATCGCCGCAGACGGACGACCCGGAGGCCGGAACCGACTCGATGACCTGACCCGCGAGCTCCAGGTCGCTCTGCAGTCGATTCACCTGACTCCTGTCCTTTTCCTTCTCCTCTTCGGAGAGAGCATCCCAGGGAACGAGCGATCCGCGGAGCTTCCGGGTGCCCATCGCCGCCCGAACGTCGCGCTTGCCGTCCTCGGTGAGCCGGTCGTAGCCCTCGGGGTAGGAGCCGAAGCGCCACCCCAGGACCAGGCGCTCGGCCATCCAGCGATTGTGCTCCACGGGTGCGAGGCGCTCGAGATCGTGGACGTCGATCGGGGGCGCCGACTCTCCCGGCAACGCGGGTCGATACCGATAGCCGAGACAGGCGAGCTTGACCAACGCGTGGGCGGCCGCCGTGTAGTTCTGTGCCTTCTCGGCCGGTGTCATGCACTCCCAGGCCCTCTCGGCCATCCGACGGCGCTCGTCGTCGGTACGAACGGCACGGTCCCCGTCGAGCGCCTCCAGATACGACAGATGGATGATGCTCGCGACGTCCTCGCGCACGGGATGCGTGATCACGTCGTAGCCCGCCGTGTCGTCGGCGAGTCCGAAGGGAATGATGGGAAACCGTGGGTGTCGCTCCGCCTCGCGGAGCATGCGGCCGAGACCTTCCTCGGTCGGCACATGGACGTAGATCGGCACGCACACGGGATGTTCAGCATCGGTGAGCCCGAGCAGTCGGCTCTGCAGGCGCAGGGCCGACCGCACGTTCTTCCGCTCGTCGGCGAAGCACACGATCAGCGCCGGTTTGACCGGCTCGTCGCCGTCAGTCCTCATCAGCCGGAGGAGTCGCGCGACATCGTCGGGCGATTCCGCTCGCGAGTTCATCTCGCGGAACTCGGCCGTGCACACGTACTCGACCCCTTCGCCCGTCGGAGCACTCCACGCCGAATTCACCCGATATCCACGATGACTCCAGCGATCCTTGTCCGGATCGGGGCGCGCGGCGTGCTCCTCGAGATCGATCGTCTCGTCCGGGGCAAAGCCCGGGTGCCGCGCCAGGAAACCACGCTTCAGATCGTCGATCCCATGGTCGTGGATCGTCATGCGCGGACGTCGCGCGCATGGGAAGTGCGCGAGCCGGGCGATCTCGAGCGCGATCACCTGCCCCGCGCGTTCGAATCCGAAGATCCCGTACCACGGGATCTCGTGCGACGCGGGCACGTGAACGGTGGCAAGGCCGTGGGCAGGATTCAGCAGGAGGTCGAGCGCCGCGTTGTTCCACGAACTGAAGGTGTGGAGATCGACGGGATCCAGTTGGCATTCGAAGAGGTCGTGTTCGGCCAGCAATTCGGACAGCTCCTGCTCGCCGACGTGCACGCGACATTGCAGATGTCCGTAGGGCGCGGGCGCTCGTTTCATCTCACGTCGCCGCTCGATCTCACCCGTGCGATGGGCCTGGATCACGTCGCGCGCGATATCGATGTTCAGTGCGTCGTCCCCGCACGCGATGATCAGGTCCCCGGCGGCGTCGAGCCCCGCGCGCTCGCGGATCTCGGGCGAGGTCACGTCACCGACGATGACGAGGGCGCCGAGCGTCGACGCTTCGTCGAGCCACGGATTCGCCGGATCGCTCTCGACGACGATGACGTTCCGCTTCGGCCCGACGCGCCGGCGCGTTTCCTCGTCGTCGGAACGGAGGTCGTGCACGACCTGCATGTTGAGCCTTCCGAGGCCGAAACAGACCACGTACGGCGTGCGCCGCGAAGACGCGCGGAAGTGGCTACGCTCGAGCGATTCCTGCCATCGCCTGGACACGGCCAGGACGATCGCGACCGCGAGCGAGAGATTGAAGACCAGAGCGGCGGTCCGCGCGACGAACAGGAGGTGTCTGCCCAGCTCCTCGTGGTCCGGATCGTAGCCGCGTTCGTCGTCACGGATCTGGGGCCCCTCCAGCACCAGGGTGCCGGCCACGCGGTAGCCGTCGGACGCGATACGTTGGACGAAGCCGAGAAACCCGGACGCAGAGCCGGATTCGCGTGGCATGCCGTGTTCGAGGATGACGATGGCGGACCACGCCGACACGACGCACAGTACCGCGCTCGTAATCGTGATCACCCGGAAGTTGTGCTGGACGACATGCAACAGTCGGACGAGCAGACGTCTCATGGCTCCGGTCGCTCGGAGGGGGAGAAGGCGCGTCCGATCCATGGGCGCCGGACACCACGCATTGATGGTTGTCGGATCTTCGGTGCAGTTCGCCGAGTGTAGCGTTCGCCCTGGGATCGAGGCAACTGTGTCTCGAGCGGGGTGCTCGGTCGTCGAATCCGGCCGGTGATCGCACGATCTCTCGAGTCGATCACCGAAGCCCCGGCAGCGTGACCGCCGGCGAGGACGCCAAGCAGAAGTTCGTCGACGACTTCGTCGCCGCCTGGACCAAGGTGATGACGAACGATCGCTTCGATCTGACCGCCATTGCCCGGGCCGACGGTCCGGAGTCGCAGACGGGCAAGTAGAACCGTTCCGTCGCGGGCTCGGGCCCGTGATGGTGGATGGACGACGGGCGGGAGGCAGGGTCCTCCCGCCCGTTCTTCGTGGGTGGTGGTGTCGGAGCGGGTCGGAGTGGGCCATGGACCTTCCGCAGGAGGCTGTGACAAGAGCGAAGGCTCCGTGCAGACCGGTCAGGCCGCTTCCGCGGCGGAAGTCCTCCCCGTCGTCTTCGTCTTCCACCTGTCCGCCGAGCCGCTGCGGTGTCCACTCGGGTCATGCGCGCCCGACCGGCACACGAGAGCGGGTGCACGAATCCGGCGGACGGCGTAGTGTGGACGGTGCACACGATCCGGAGTCAGGAGGCCCTCCGTGCGACTCGATCCCGCATCCCGAATCCTGCTCGCGCTCGTCGTCAGCCTGGTCGTGACCTTCACCGCCGCGGCCATCGGGGCGCGGGCGTCGATCGACGCCGCGACCTTCTACGGTGCGCTCGACAAGCCCGCCTTCGCGCCGCCGGGCTGGATCTTCGGTCCGACGTGGACGCTGCTCTACCTGTCGATGGCGATGGCGGCCTTCGGCGTGTGGAAGGTCCGCGGCTGGTCGGGCGCCCGGGGAGCCCTCACGCTCTACCTCGTGCAGCTCGTCTTCAACGCGCTGTGGAGCGTGTTCTTCTTCGGGATGCGCCTGGGGACGTGGTCGCTGGTCGACATCGGAGTCCTGTGGGTGCTGCTGGTCGCGACCGTGGTCGCGTTCTGGCGCGTGCGGTGGGGACTCGGTCTGCTGCTCGTGCCCTACCTGCTCTGGGTGAGCTTCGCCGCGGCCCTGAACGTCGCCGTCGTCCGCATGAACCCGGCGGCCTTCGGCTGAGAGTGCGTGTCGCAGGAAAGGCCGTGCGTCGGCGCACGGTCGGGAGGTCTGATCATGCCGTCACGGTCCGAGGACGTCGAACACCTGGAAGAGGCGATCCGTCTCGCCGAGCAGAACGTCCGTGCCGGGGGCGGTCCGTTCGGCGCGGTGGTCGTACGCGACGGGGACGTGATCGCGCGCGGGGTGAACCGCGTCACCGTCGATCTCGATCCCACCGCGCACGCCGAGGTCGTCGCGATCCGCGCGGCGTGTGAGGTGCTCGACGACTTCCAGTTGCACGGGTGCACGATCTACGCGAGCTGCGAGCCGTGTCCCATGTGTCTCGGTGCGATCCACTGGGCCCGGCCCGAGGCGATCGTCTGGGCCGCCGAACGCGAGGATGCCGCCGAGGCGGGGTTCGACGACTCGCACATCTACGAACAGATCCCTCTGCCGCCGGATCGGCGGGCGCTGACCAGCCGACAGGTCGACCATCCGGACGCACGGCGTCCCTTCCGGGCGTGGCTCGCGCACGACGCACGGACGCGGTACTGAGCGGCGTGTCAAGACCCGGCTCAACCGAAGGACCAACGCAGCCCGAGGATCACCCAGCACAGCAGGACGTTCCCGAAGGTACTCCGCTCCGAGCGCAGCGTGGACCCGAGCCGGAAGTCGAGGGTCTGCCCCGATCGATACGGGGCGATCCGCGGGACGAAGCGCGGGACCTTCGCCGCGTAGACCTCGTACGCCTCGCCGAACTCCGCACGCAGGTGCTCTTCCTCGAGCGAGACGATCATCGCGTACTGCGCCACGAACAGTGCGACGTAGAGCAGCAGCATCCACGGCATCCAGGCCCAGGCCATGATGCAGACGCCCAGGCTCAGGAAGAAGTTGCCCACGTACAGCGGGTTCCGGACGTGCGCGTAGGGTCCGCTCACAACGAGCACCTCGCCCCCGACGCCGCGCGTCGTGCGGGTGGCACTGCCCGCGTAGCCGACCGCCCACACCCGGACGGCCTCGCCCAGGATCGCCGTGCCCAGTCCCGCCACGAAGCTCGTCACGGTCGTCTCGGCCAGGATCACGGCGGCCACGAGGATCGGGATCGGCGTGTAGCTCCGCGCGTTGAAGATCCGTTCTCGGAGGTCCAAGGGTGGGGTCTCCTCGGAGTTCGGTGGAGCGAGATCGGAACGAGAAGCGGCGGTGGGGAGGAGACCACCGTCGTGTTCGATCAGAAACGGCGGCTCCACTGGAGCGCGACTCCGTCCAATCCTACCCGAGCGGGACGGTGATCGAGAACGACCAACCATCGGTCATCCCGTCCTCGTCCGCTCGCTCCCGCGTGAACACCCACCCCGACAGCGACCCCAGCACCGCTCCAGCGATCACGTCGCGCACATGATGCCGATCGGCCTTCACCCGGCCGACGCCCACGATCGCCGCGACCGCCAGGGCCGGGTAGGTCCACGGCGAGTCCTGTCGGATCATCCAGGTCGTCGCCGCCGCGAAGGCGTTCGCGGTGTGGTTCGAGGGAAAGCTGTCCAGGCTGCTTCCGTCGGGACGCTCGGCATCGATGAGCGCCTTGCCGACGAGCCCAACGGCACTGGCCACGCCCACGCTGAGCGCCGCCTGCCCCACACCCCGGCCGTCCTCCTCGAGAGTGGGAACGGCCAACGACGTCAGCACGAGACCGTACGCGCCGATGTCACTGGCCAGCCCCCAGTCGTCGGCCCGGGCGGGGAGCGCCACGAGCTGGGCGACGACGAGCAGCACGAGGCAGGTCGATCGAGAAACGGGGAGGGTGGAACGAACGTTCATGGGTGGTGGGCCGAGGATGCACCGGGAGGACGAGCGGTGGCAAGTGCGGCGAGGCCGCAACCCCGACGAACGCAGGGCGCGGTCGCGCCGGAACGGAGCCGAGCGGGCCGGACGCCGTCATCGCTACCGTGCTCAGCGATCCGTCGTGCGCTGCGCGCATCCAGGATGTCCGTTGCGTTCGTCCGATGCGAAGCGAACCCGTACAGGGCCACCCCACCACGAAACGCACTCCTGACTCGGGACGCCTCCGAAAGCTCAGTCGATCCTGCACGCGTCGATGATCGCCGCCTGCATGCTGGCCACGGCGTGTCCGCAGCCGGCCACGATCAGCCGATCCTCGCTTTCGATCGCGGTGGACGCCGTCATCGTGCGGAGGCGCTGGTCGCCGCGCTCGATCCCGATCACGGTTACCCCGAAGTCGCGTCGGAAGTGCAGTTCTCCCAATGTCTTGCCGCCGAGGCCACAGGCGGACGGCACGTCCACGGCAGCAATGGTGAACGTGTCGTCGCCGTCCTGGGAACCGAACTCGCGCTGCGTGATGAGGGCCACCGCAGACTCGAGGTTCTCCCGCTCGCCCAGCAGAACGACTCGGTCGCCGGGATAGAGAGTGTAGCTCGCTTCGGGATCGAAGGTCGTCCGGCCCGCGCGGCTGACCGCCAGAATGCTCACGCCGGTCGTCTGGCGCAGCGGGATCCGACCGATGGTCCGTCCGGCCCACACGCTTCCGGTTTCGAGCCGAACCTCCCTCAGCGCGTTGGGCCACTCGACATCCGACGGGAGCTGGTGCAGCGCGGTGTTCATCGCGTCGACGGCCAGCTCGGCGGCGTCGGCATACCGCCGCAGCATGAGGTCGACACCGAGTGTCTCGTAACGCTTCGCGTCGGTCCGGGTGCGCGCCGAGAGCGCCAGCTTCCCGGGGTATGCCGCCGCCCAGAGCAGGTTGACGAGCGAGGTGGTCACGTCGGGGTCCGGCACCGCGATCAGCACCCAGCGCGTGTTTCGGATCGGCAGGTGCTCGAGCAGGTCGGGGTCTTCCATGTCACCGTAGATCACCGGTACGTTCTGCTCACGCCAGTACCGCAGTGCCTGCGGGTCGAAGTCCACACCCACGACCCTCTGCCCCCGCCCGATCAGCCCACGCACGATGGCTCCGCCGTAGTTGCCGAGCCCCACGACCAGGACGTCGACGTGGTCGAGCGCCCGGACATCCAACTCGTCCGGCGTCTCCTCGCGGAACGGTACCCGCCGCTCGAACAGAGCCAGCGCCGGGCTCACCCATCGATACAGCGTACGCGAATAGAGGATCATGTACGTGGAAAGACCGATCGTGATCAGCCCGACCAGCGTCACCAGCCCGACCGTCGCCTCGTCGACGTGGCCCAGGGCGTACCCCAACCCGATGAGGATCAGCGAGAACTCAGAGATCTGCGCCACGGTCAGACCGGCCAGGAATCCCGTGCGCTTCCGATAGCCCATGTATCCCATGATCGCCATGACGATCAGTGGATTGCCCACGAGCACGAACGCAGAGAGGACTGCCGCCGATACGACTTCGTCGCCCAGGAGCGACAGGTCCAGCGCAGAACCCAGATGGATGAAGAAGAAGAGCAGCAGGAAGTCACGAAGGCTGACCAATCGCGAGCCGATCGCGTCGCGGTAGGGCGTCGAAGCGATCGACATGCCGGCCGCGAATGCCCCGACCTCTTTGCTGAAGCCCAACCAATCACCGAACGCGGCCAGGCCCACCGCCCAGGCGATCGAGAAGAGCACGAGCAACTCGGGCGCCCCCGACAGTTGCCGGAGCAACCAGGGCAGCGGGCGCTTCATCAGCAGCAACACGCCGCCGAGGAAGAGGACGCCGTAGAGGATCACGTTGCCGAACTTCCAGAGCAACGTCTCCTCGCCGGCCGCCCCTGCGCCGTAGGCCGAGAGCGCGATCATCGCCAACACGACGGCGAGATCCTGGACGATCAGGAACCCGATGGCGATCCGTCCGTGCAGCGCGTCGATCTCTCGTTTGTCCGACAGCAGCTTCACGATGATGATCGTGCTCGAGAACGTGAGGGCCACCGCCACGTAGATCGCTGCCGTGGTGTCCATGCCGAGCAGCCGCGCTATTCCGAACCCGCCCAGCGACGTGAACAGCACCTGGCCCAGACCCGTGGCCAGCGCCACGCGCCCCATGGTGCGGATCATCACGAGGTCGAGCTTGAGACCGACGATGAACAGCAGGATGCTGATGCCGATCTCGGCGAGCAGCTCGAGCGAGTGGGGATCGTCGACGAGGTCCAGTGCGTGGGGTCCGGCCAGGATGCCCACGGCGATGAACGAAACGATCAACGGCTGTTTGAGCCTGCTACCGACGAATCCGGCGGCTGCGGCCAGGCACAGCACGAGGGCCGTCTGGACGAACACGACCTGGGTAGGAGCGCCGGCGCCGACGGCCGCGAGAAGCGGCACGTGCACGTTCTTGCATCTTTCGGGTACGACGATGTCGTCGTGGGCGGCGCAGCGGGTCGGCTTTCAAGGTAAGCGCGTGGGTCGCGGACCGCGAGAGGTCCGAGAAGGTGCCGCATGCGTCACGGGGAGCACGGACCCGATCGGGAACTCCGCTCCGACTTCCGCTGCGGAAGCGACACCCTCGATCGGATGAACCGGACGCCTCCCCCGTGGAACATCCTCGATCGGTCCCCGCACCGGCCCGAGCCAGAGCCTCCGATCCGGATTCAGGGGCGAGTCACGAGCGGCACGTCGTCCTGATCGGCACCGACTCCGGCAACACGCGGTCGCGCGATCGGTAGTTCGACGTCCTCCTGGGCTCGAAGGGTCAGATCCGCGAAGCCCTCGCCCAGACCGCTCCCCACCACGTGCACCCCACGCGTGCTGGCTCCACGCGACCAGATCGACCCGTGCAGATCCGACGTGCGAACGTTGGAATCCACGCCGGTGCCCTCCGACGGCATGGGCCCGCGGTAGGGCGTGACTACGAACTTCAGTTCGCCGTCGGCGGTGGTGGGCGCCGGAGACGCCGCCACACTCGTGCCGGTGACGAAGTGGCTCTCGTCGATCCTGCGAGGATTTCGATCGTCGTCCAGGTAGCGGAGGCCCATCTCGATCAGGTAGAAGTCGGCGCCCTCGACCGCGGTCCATGCGAAGAGCGGCTCGCTGCCGATCGGGACGGACTGGACGGGGGCCGAGACGACCTCGGCACGGTCCTCGCCGCGATCGAGAAGCGGAACCGGGACGATCGCGCTCTCGTCGGCCTCCAAGAGCTCCAGTACGACCGTGTCCCCGGCGGCGAACTCCCGGTCGACCATGTCACGCAGGTCCATGACCCAGTAGCCGTCCTCCGGCGCCCAATAGAACCAGCGGCCGTCCTCGCCTGCGAACGTTCGTCCGTCGACACGGACCGAATCGATGACGTTGCCGGTCTGGGACATGTCCCAGGCCTCGATCCATCCGGAGAGCGATCCTCCGGAGGCCGACACCGAACCGAGCACGAAGAGCGACGGCGAGGAGGCCGACGGTGCGGTCGGGGAATCGTCGTCGTCGCAGCCGGCGGCGAGGGTTGTGGTGATCAGGACCAGGAACAGTCTCAGCAGGACGTTCATGACCAGTGTCTCCTTCCGAGGAGTCCGAGGGACGGAGCCCTCGCTCGTGCGTAGCGGTCGTTCACGAGGACAAGCCGCGGTACCGGAGGTGGAACCCGTCAGGCGGATGCGCCGTCGCGGGAGGTCCGGACCCGCGCGACGAGGATTGACGGGTTCGGCCGTCGTTTCGCGGCTTGTCTGCCGAGTCCGCACCGCGACCGGCGCGGCTGCACGTCCTCCGACCCGGGATAAGACCATGTCCCACCGAAGTGCACTCCACTCGTGCCGGGTCCCGAGGGTCCTGGCGATCCTCTGGCTCGTCCTGCTCGCCGTTCCCTCCCAGGCGATCGACCGTGCCGCGGTCTGGCACCGTGGCATCCACCTCGCCGACTTCGAGGTTTCCGGCGCGCCGCGCATGCTCGAAGAGGTCGGCGTCCGCGTGGATCGGCCCGGAACGTTCCTGGTGACCTTCGACGGCCAGTGTCTGTCGTATCCCGACGACCCGATCCACTTCCTGCTGCTGAGCGATCGCGACCAGGCGCTCGGGCAGGCGCTCGGGCAGTCGCTCCGCCAGATCCAGGCGATCGACGGCGACGTGCCGCGCGGTCACTTCTCGGCCACGCTGCACCGCGCGGTCGGTCCGGGGCACTTCACCTTCCAGGCCTACGCGCAGATCCCCGGTGGGGCGAAAGGCGTGGCAGACGACGACGGCCGTCCGCTCGTTTCCGTCGAGGAAGGGATGATTCCCCGCGACCCCGCCCTACATCGCTCTGGAGCACGTGCGGCTCGAAGGGAGGCAGGACCGACTCCACGTTGCTCGAAGAGACCGACGAGACCGTCAGCGGCTCGCTCGCGCGCCCTCCCAGATCCTCGTGGCGGTCGGCGGCGCTTCCGGATCGGAGGTGCTGGGGTGTCGCGGCACGTCATGGTCAGGCCCGCGTGCCAGGCCCCGAAGACGATCTCGGTGTTGCCGCTGGCTCACCTGGCGATCACACCGAGTCAGAGCGTGCCCTCGGGAAGCCGGACGTAGACCACGAAGCAGCTCAACAGGAAGAAGGTCGTCGCGGGCACGTACTTGTGGAAGGGGTCGCCCGCCTTGGCGTGCATGGCGATGGCGCCGCCCATGAGCACGACCAGCGCGATGCCGCCGACGAATGCCGCGATCGGGACCCAGAGCCCGATGATCAGTAGAGCACCGCTGAGCAGTTTGAGCACGCGTACGACGTTGCGGAACCAGTCGGGCAGGCCGTACACGCGGAACTCCTCGACCATCGTCGTGGCGTCTCCGCCGCGTGCTCGCTGCGGCTTGTCGTAGCGGATCAGCCAGACGTCGAACATCGCCGCCGCGATGAAGAGCTGGACCGCGATGAGCAGGATCTCCATGACCGTCTCCTTACCGAGGGTGTTCGGTCGACACGCAGCATCGGTCGCGTGTCGTGCGGGCGTCAAGCTCGAGCACACCGTCGTGCTCTCGCACATACCGATGGCACTCGATGCCGACGGCGCGGTCGGCGTTCTTCGCCTCGAGGGCGAACAAACGTCGCCTGTTCGCAATCGATCCGAGTTGCTAGGGTCCCACTCTCCCCCTCGTCCGCGGTCACCTCCTGGACCGCCACCTCGCATCGAGACGGAGATCCGATGAACTCTCGCCATCGATCCATGATCCTCACCGTCGCGCTCGTCGCCGGGCTTCTCGCCGCGCCCGCGCGAGCCGACGTCAACCTGTGCCTGAACTGCTGTGGGAACACAGAACTCATCTACCAGTGCTACGAGACCGAGCTCACCTGCGACGACATCGAGATCGGTCCGATCATCCGCGACTGCGATCAGCTGAGTCTCGCGGGTGGCGGCAGCGGTGGATTCGGACCCGGTGTGGTCGACGGCTTGCATCCCGATGTCGACGGTCAGTCGGTGCTGGGCCGTCCCTCCTTCGACGGCACCGCCACCGGACCCAGCGGCAGCCTCAGCGACTTCGTGGTGCTCTGGGAGACACGCGACACCTTCGAGACCGGACGCCGCGCCCAGGTGGTGGCCCGCGACGCGAGCGGTGCGCTGTTCCGGAGCGAGTTCGACGTGGCCGGTACCGAGCGCCGCAGCGACGCGGACCTCGTGATCACCGGTACGCCGGCCGGCGAAGAGGTCCAGGGTGCCTTCGACCTCGCGCCCACCGGCCGCATCGCCAGCGGCGACATGACCGTGACCGTGACCGTGGTGGTGGTCAACGATCCGCCGACGGCCAAGGCCACTGTGCTCGACGTCCTGCACACCGACGTCCTCTTCGATGACCTCCAGTGGACCTTCCTGAGTTCGGAACCGATCGCGAACGACCGCTCGAGCTGGGGAACACTCAAGTCGGGCTATCGCGACTGAGAAACCGAAGGCCCCGGGCGGATGTCCGGGGCCTTCGTCTCGAGCTCGTCGGAACCAGCGGTACGTGCCGAGAACAGTTCCGCCGTTTCGACTTCCGCGGCCGAAGCGACGTGTTCCGGAGCGAGACTCCCCAGGTGTGGACGCCGCCGCGCCCGTCCCCTGAGCGAGAGCCCCCTCGCCGTCGTAGTCGGCGCGCAGGACGTGGGACGGAGGGTGCGGCGACGGCTCTGGATTGGCCATGGTTACGGCACCGTCGGTACGGTGGGTGGTCTCCCGAGGACGGCCGATGTCCGGTCCGCGTTCAGTTCTGCGTGTTGCGGATGGAGTGCGAGACACTGGACTCTCGTCGATCCTTCTTGTCCGTGTCGCCCGCCTCGGGCTCTATCGGTCGTCATTCCAGTCGGAGACCGTCGAACGAGTCATTCCTTCGCCCGCATGCCCACGCGCGAAGCTCCGACCGCAGACGCTCGCGCACGGTGTCCACCGCCCAGCGTCACCCATGATGTCGGCGGCGGCGTCCGATCCTGGCCTTCGATCAGGCCCCCAACCCCTCCACGAACCGACACGTCTCCCCCACCCCGTCCTCCCGCCGGATCCTCTCCCCGAGCGCCGCCGAGCGTTCACGTATGCCCGCGTCCTCGGTCGCCCGACCGATCGCTCGCGCCAGCGACTCCACCGTGAGCTTCTTCTGCGGAATCGCCTTCGGCCCGACCCCGAGCGCTTCGACTCGCGCGCCCCAAAAGGGCTGATCACCCATGAACGGCACCACGACCGTCGGCACGCCGGCGCGCAGTCCGGACGCCGTCGTGCCCGCACCACCGTGGTGGACGACCGCGGTGACCCGCGGGAACAACGCACCGTGCGGGACCGACTCGACGGTGAGGATGGAATCGGACGTCTCGTGTCCGGCGAGTCCACCCCATCCCGTCGCGAGGATGCCACGCTTTCCGGCCCGCCGCAGCGCCTCCACCACAAGGCGCCCGAGCCGTTCGGGCGCCTTGCCCGCCATCGAACCGAAGCCGACGTAGACCGGCGGCGGACCGCCGTTCAGGAAGGCCTCCACCTCGTCCGGGAGTCGCACCGCGTTGCCATCGTTCAGGAACCAGTAGCCGATCATCCGATCGTTCGAGGTCCAATCCCCGGGCTCGGGCACCACCGAAGGACTGATCGTCGTGAGCGAGGGAAGACGCCTTCCGTCGGCGGCGTGCAGCACGTCGTGGCGCTTCGCCGGGGGCAGACCGTGCCGTCGACGCGAATCCTTCAGCGGACCCTTCATCGCGCGCGTGGCCAGGGCATTGACGAGCCGATGCGTCATGCAATTGTAAGCGCTTCCGAGCGGTAGCGACGGAAAGCCCAGGTGCGGGCGCTCGCCCGTGGGCACCATCATCGGAAAGGTGAGTGCGAGCACGGCCGGACAGCCGAAGGCCTCGGCCAGCATCGGTCCGGCGAAGCCCTTGGGGTGGAAGATCACGATGTCGGGCGCGCAGGCCTGTGCGGCCACCCAACTGTCCTCGGCCTGACGCCGGAGCATCGGACCGATCCGTCGCGCGAAGCGCAGGTTGAGCCGCAGGCTGTCGAGGATCGTGCGCGTGCTCTCGACGATCACCTTGCCCTCGGGAGTGTCGAGCACGGCAAGCATCTCGTCGGAAAGGGCCGAGAAACCCAGGCCGTGATCACGCACGAAGTCCTCGAAACGCGTCGACGTCGCGAGGGTCACATCGTGCCCGCGTTCCTTCAGTTCCACGCCGAGAGCGACGAAAGGCTGGACGTCGCCGCGCGTTCCGTAGGTGAGCAACAGGACGTTCACGACGTGCGCTCGACGATCGATCGGGTTCTCAGCGCGGCCCTCGCCTCGAAGAGGACGAGCACCATGACCACGAGAATCTCGCCGACGAAGTAGGCCGTCATCAGGGCACCGCAGCCGTCGACGAGGAAGAGCGTGCGAACGGACGGGACGGTGGACATGACTCCGCACTCTCGTGACCGGGGGAACCGAGAACGTAGGGCTCCGCGGCGACCGGCGCAGTGGAACACCGTGCCCTTCCCCACCGTCCGCGACCGGAGGACGGGTCCGAAGCGATCGATCGCCGTCTCGAGCAGTTCTTGCATCGTCGGGTCGTCCGGACAGGGGCGGCCCCGCGCCATGGCGGCGGGCATGGGGTTGCTCGTGGTGTACGCGACCCGGGAAGCGGTCGGACTCCGGCTCGAAACGAAGAGCACCGTACCCGAAACCGGGCCGGCGCGGAAAAGGTCACGTGACGGGGCGGGGTTCACGATTGCCAGAGGCCGTGCTGAATCCCGCCGAAAACGCCTCCCGCTCCGAATTCGCGGTGTCGACGTCCGCACACGCGCACCGCCGTCCGGTCCAGGAACGCAAGATTTCGGTCCCGTAGCGCCAGAGAGTGCGTACTCTCCTTCGGCCTCGCGCTGCCTGCGTCAGCGCAGGTCGCGAGGAACGGTCGCACACCGAGCGAGTGCGCTCGACGCCCGGCCGTGTCGTGTCCGCCCCGTCCACCGGAGGACTCCATGAAGCAGCTCGCGCCGCTGGCGATGATGGCCGTCGTGTTCCTTCATGCCGCGCCGGCATCGGCCCAGGACGTCGATCAGAGGATCGCGGAATCGTTGTCGGCGCACGCCTGGCCGATGACGGTGGACGACGACGGAATCTCCGGCTCCGGTGCGGAGCGCCTGGTGGAACTCGGCCGCGACGCTTCGTTCTTCGCCCTGGGCGAATCGCATCTCAACAACGAAACGCCGGTGCTCACCACCGCGCTGCTCGAGGCGCTTCAGCCGTCCGGCTACACGGCCCTGGCCATCGAGACGGGCGTGGCGATCGCCGATCACGCCCAGGCCGAGCTTCGGGCCGGCCGAGTCGAGACCGTACCGGCTCTCTTCGCGGAGGTGCCCTTCACCGCGGCCTTCATCGATCACGAAGCCGAGTTCACGCTGCTCGAGCGCGCGGTGGCTTTGGGCTACGACCTCTGGGGGCTGGACCAGGTCTTCGCCGGCGGTGCGCGCTTCAACCTCGCCCGGCTCGTCGAACTGGCGCCGAACGACACGGCGCGCGCGGCCGCGACCGCGGGACTGGAGCGGGCACGCCGAGGCTTCCAGCAGTTCGCCCGGAGCGGGGACACCTCGGTCGGCTTCCTGCAGTCGGCCACGCCTGAGGACTACGCGGCGCTGCGCGAGGCCTTCGCCGACGCCCGCGAAGAGGCCCGCCGCATCGTCGACGAACTCGCCGCCAGCAGCCGCATCTACCAGCTCTTCGGTCGAGGCGCGAACTACCAGAGCAACCACGAGCGCATCCGGCTCATGAAGCGTCACCTCGCCGATCGGGTGAACGCCGCCGATGCCGAGACGCGTGTCTTCCTGAAGTTCGGGTCGGTGCACATGGGTCGGGGTTACTCTCCCCTCAACCAGCTCGACCTGGGCAACGCCGCGGCGGAGATCGGCCTGCTGCGCGGTGGGGGCTCGCTCCACGTGAAGGTCACCGCACTCGCGAGCACCGGCACCGACGGCGCGGTCTCCGACTGGACCGCGTCCTCGCCGTACCTGAAGCTCTTCGCCAATGCCATGTCCGACGAGACCGCGTGGACGGTCTTCGACCTGAGGCCACTGCGGCCGATCTTCCACCGGGCGGCGAACGCAGAAGGTCGTGAGGAATTGTCGGAGCTGGTGTGGGCGTACGACCTGCTGGTGGTGGCGCGGGGCTTCACGCGGGCGGAGCCGTTGCCGGGGGTTCCGGTGCCGCCGGGGCAGTAGGGCCGAACAGGCGAAACCCCAGGGCACCCCCCGCCCGTCGCGCCGACGCCCTCACCGCGGTCGGCGCCCCGATCCTGCGTCGCGCGCTCTGCTGACAGACATGCGAGCCGCCACGAGACAACGCACCCCGGACTGGAGTGCGGTGTCTGCGTGCGCTCGGCGCCGATCGCGCATTCTTCCATCAGGGCCTTCCTGCTAGACTCGATGTCCCCCACGACCCGGAATGCGAACCGTGAACCCGACCGTGGACGGATCCTCCGCCCCGATGGACCGCACCGCCGTGCTGCTCGACCGGATCCGCGCCGGCGACGCACGGGCCGCCGACGAGTTGGCGGCGCGGTTCCTCCCACCGCTCCGCCGTTGGGCACGCGGACGTCTTCCCCTGCGCGCGCGCCACCTGGCGGAGACGGACGATCTTGTGCAGATCGCGCTCGTCCGTGCGTTGAATCGAGTGGAGGACTTCGACTCGCGGCGCGAGGGAGCCTTCCTGGCGTACCTGCGCCAGATCCTCCTGAACGCGCTGCGCGACGAGATCCGTCGGGCCGATCGCCACGGTGAGCGGGTCGACCCGGAGGATGCCGCCGCCGAGCCCTCGCTGGTCGAGGACGCGGTCGGGGTCGACGTGCTCGTGGCCTACGAGACGGCGTTGGCGGAACTCCCGCCGACGTTGCAGGAGGCGATCGTCCTGCGGGTGGAGTTCCAGTGGAACTACGCCGAGATCGCCGCGGCGACCGGCAGCCCGTCGGCGAACGCCACGCGGATGGCGATCACCCGTGGTCTCGTGCAGTTGGCGGAGGTGATGCGTGATCCCTGACGAAGACCGGACCGACGAGCGCCGCGCCGAGATCGCCCGGCGGGTGGCCGACGGCGCGCCGATCACGTGGGACCACGACGGCAAAGATGCCACGCTGCGTCACCTCCACTGGATCGAACGCATCGGGTCGGCCTACCGCGACAGCAGCAACGCCATGGCCCCGATCACCGCGCCCGACGACGACGCACCGACCCCGGAGCCCGACTTCGTCTGGGGTCCCCTCGACGGATTCGAAGCGATCGGCCGTGGCGCTTCGGGGACGGTGTTCCGCGCCGTCGACCGCAAGCTCGAACGCACAGTGGCCCTCAAGCTCTTCGATTCCACGGCAGCGGACGTGCTCGAGGAGGCCCGCCGGCTCGCGCGCGTGCGGCATCCGAACCTCCTGACCGTGTACGACACCGACGTCCACGATGGCCGCGCCGGACTGTGGACGGAGTGGATCGTCGGCATGGACCTGGAGGAGGAACTCCGGCGGCGTGGCTGCTGGTCGCCCGACGAGGCGCTGGCGGCCGCAGACGTGATCTGCGGCGCCCTGGCCGTGCTGCACGAAGCGGGGCTGGCGCACGGCGATCTCACCGCGCGCAACGTGCTGCGCGAGCGCGGCGGGCGGTTGGTCGTGGCCGATCTCGGTGCGAGCACCGACACCCTGGACGGGCCGATCGGAGTCCTGCGCACCGGTACACCGCTGGCGCTTCCGCCCGAGTGCCTCGACGGCAAGCCGACCGGGCCCCGCGACGACCTGTACTCGCTGGGCGTCCTCCTCTACCGCATGCTCACCGATCGGCACCCGGTCGAGGCGGAGAGCCTGGACGAACTGCGGCACCTCCACACACGAGACGGGCCCACACCGGTACGCAGCCACCGCCCGACGCTTCCCGCCGACCTGGCCGCGGTGGTCGACCGTGCCGTCGACCGGGATCCCGGGCGCCGCTTCCCGACGGCTGCTGCCCTGCGGAGCGCGCTGCCGAGCGCTCGCCCACGACCACCACGCCACGATCCGCGCCGGACCGCTGTGCTCGGGCTGGCCGCGGCCGCGATCGCGCTCGCCCTGTTCGTCGGCGTCCGCCCCGGAACGACGCCCGGCGAGGCGCCGGCACCCGTGCTCCTCGCTTCGTACGACGCCGTGTTCGGTGAGGTCGGTCCGATGCAGGAGATCCGCGAGGGGGAACGTCTGCACCTGGAGTGGGACCTCGACGCGCCATCCTACGTGTACGTGCTGAACGAGGACGCACGCGGGGACGTGCACGTGCTCTTCCCCCTCGACGTCCTGGACACGACGAACCCACTGCCGGCCGGCGAGCACCGGCTTCCCGGAACCATCGGGAGTCGCGGGTTCGGCTGGCAGGTCACGCGGGCGGGGGGCGAGGAGCACGTGCTCGTCCTGCGGTCTGCCGAGCCCTTGACCGAGCTGGAATCGACGCTGGCCCGGATCCCCGATGCGTCCCGCGATGCTGCGACGATCGCGGCGTCGGAGGTCGGGCCCCGCCTGCGCGCAACACTGCGGAGCATGGCCGGACTGGCACCGAGCACGCCCGACGACCGCGCCGGCACCTTCCTCCGCGATCTCGTCGAGAACCACCGCCT
>DATFKK010000006.1 GCA_035268685.1 Candidatus Krumholzibacteriia bacterium
CATGGTGGTGGACGACGGGTGGCGAGGCACGCCCCGGCCGTGGTCCGGCCGGGGCAGATGTCACTGTAGACGGTCGACGAGCGCCGGGCTACTGCACTGCGAGTTCGAGCGTCTGCCGCCCCATCTCCTCGCGCTCGTACGAGTCGGGCGGCACCTCCAGGAACTTCGCCACGCTCGACACCAGGCGCTGGTAGAACACCTCGGCGCGGATCGTCAGCGGACCCGCGGGGATGTCGTCCGGCAGGGTCCACGTGAAGCTCTCGGGCACGGCCTCGAGCGGAGGCAAGCGGTAGTCGGGGCCGAGGCTGGCCGTGTGCCACTGGGCGATGGTCATGCGTCCCTCGGGATCGAGGTAGGGCATGCGGTAGATGCGGTTGCCCTCGGGAACGTCGCCGTCGCGCAGCAGCCCCTCGAAGTCCTCCAGGTCCTGGATGTCGCCGATGTCCTGGTAGGCCAGTTCCGTGCTCGAGGCGATGGTCCAGTCCTCGCCCTCGAATCCCTTCCGGTCGACCGGGAGGTGGTGCACGGTACCCTCGCTGTCGACGGCCTCCACGTGCAGGTGCACGACGCGTTCCTCGACCGAGCCCGAGGGGATCATGTGTCCGGCCTTCGCGTTCATGACCATGGCGTCGATCACGATCCGGTCGCCGGCCTCGATCTCCTCGGTATCGCAGTAGAGTAGCACGTCGACGGCGCCGGCCAGCTTGCTGTCGGTGTGTGCGCCGTGGAAGAGGTGCTGGCGTGCGTCGGGATACACCTCGCCACCGCTGGCGAGTTCGGTCTTCGCCGGCGGCATGTGGCAGTCCTGGCAGAGCACGCCGCGCTCGGCCCACGGGCTGTCGCGCCACTCGAAGTGAGTGGCCTTGACCCACACGCCGTAGGGGTCCTTCTCGTTGTGGCAGGTACCGCAGAAGTCCGCGGTGCCGAGGAACTCGTTGACCTCGATGTCGTGGTAGAAGCTCTCGCCCGCGCCGCGCGTTCCCTGCTTCGCGTCGCCCGGCTTCACCACGAAGTTGCCGTTGAAGGGTTCGTCGCCGTCGAAACCGACGATCGAGTGGCAGAGGTCGCAGCTCGTGCCCTCGTTGGCCCGTGTTCCGGCCGAGGGACGCTCGGGTGGGATGTCGCCGGCCAGAAAGGCCAGCGGCGCGTGGCAGTTGTTGCAGCCGGCTTCGATGCCGGCCACCTTCTCGAGCTCCTGGCTGTGTGGGTAGGCCAGCGCGAAGTACTCGATCTCGTCCCAGTGGTGGGTGAAGCACTGGCTCATGAGCGCCTGTTCGTGCTGTACCGTGAAGCGCACGTGGCACTCGGCGCACACGTCGGGCGTCTCGAAGGCGTCGTAGGGGACCGCGCCCTCGGCCGCGGGGGTCTGGGCGGCGGCGGGGGTCGAGAGCAGGGCCAGGACGATCAGGGGGATGGCAACGCGCATCACGGACGCTCCTCGGGCCAGGGGACGACCCCACAGCCGGTCGTCCGCGGCGGGGCCGCGACGTTCCTGTCCCACTCGTCGCGATGGACGGAGCGGAGCACGACGGCGCCGGGCGTGCGCGAGGTCCCGGACCGGAGGAACGCCGTACGTTCTCCACCTTGACCGTGAGACGGTGCCCTGGCCAATGTGGAGTTGTGAGCCCGGGCACGACCGGATCGCGGCCTGGATGCCGGAACCGTCGATCCCCGTGCAGTCCCCCGCGGCCCGTGGTCAGAGGCCTGATTCCTCTGTACCATGGACCGGAACCGCTTCCCCCTCCCGGTCGCCATGAGCCTCGAAGCCCTGCTCGTCCAGCCCCGCGGATTCTGCGCCGGCGTGGACCGCGCCATCGACATCGTCGACCTGTGCCTGCAACGCTTCGGCGCTCCGGTCTACGTGCGCAAGGAGATCGTGCACAACAAGGCCGTCGTGCAGCGATTCCGTGAACGCGGCGTGGTCTTCGTCGAAGAGCTCGATCAGGTGCCCGACCACGGTCTGTGCGTGTTCAGCGCCCACGGTGTCTCGCCGGCGGTGTTCGAGGACGCCCGGGCGCGCGGGCTCGAGGTGATCGACGCCACCTGTCCGCTCGTGACGAAGGTGCACAACGAAGTGCGCCGGAACGTGAAGCAGGAGGGCTCGACCGTGGTGTTGATCGGTCACGACGGCCACGAAGAGGTCGAGGGCACCATGGGGCAGGCACCCGACCACGTGGTGCTCGTCGAGAGCGTCGACGACGTGGCCGCGCTCGAGTTCGATCGCGAGACACCGCTGTCGTACGTCACCCAGACCACCTTGTCCGTCGACGAGACGAAGGGCATCATCGACGCGCTCCGCGCGCGGTTCCCGTGGATCGAGGGGCCGGCGAAGGACGACATCTGCTACGCGACCCAGAACCGTCAGGACGCGGTGAAGCACCTGGTCGACGTCGAGGGCATCGATCTGCTGCTGGTGATCGGTAGCACGAACAGTTCGAACAGCAAGCGTCTGGTCGAAGTGGCGCGCGACCGCGGTGTCGACGGGTATCTGGTCGACGGTCCCGACGATCTGGACCCGTCGTGGGTCGAGGGGAAGAGCCGGATCGGCGTGACCGCGGGTGCGAGTGCGCCCGAGGACCTCGTGCAGGGAGTCGCCGGACGTCTGCACGACCTCGGTGCGACGGTGCGCGACGCAGTGGTCACCGAGGAGAACGTCACCTTCGCCCTGCCGCCGCAGCTGCGGCGGCCGACGCGGTCGGGCGCTTCGGACTGAACGAGCAAAGGAGTTCCGTGGCGGACGAGGGCGTCATCGGCGCGCGCAAGCGCGATCATCTGGAGATCTGTCTCGACGGCGACCGTGCGGCGTCCGGGCGCGGCAACGGTCTCGACCGCTACGCGCTGGTCCACGACGCCCTGCCCGAAGTCGATTTCGACGCCATCGACCTGTCGACCGAGTTCCTGGGCCACGCCCTGTCGGCTCCGCTGATCATCTCGTCGATGACCGGGGGGACCGACCGGGCCACGTCGGTCAACCGCACGCTCGCCCGTGCCGCCCAGCACGCCGGCATCGCCATGGGGGTGGGCAGTCAGCGGGCAGCCCTCGAGGACGACGTCGTCGCGCAGACCTACCGGATCCGCGATGCGGCGCCGGACGTGCTGCTGTTCGGCAATCTCGGCGCGGTGCAGTTGAACCGGGGCTACGGACTCGACGAGTGTCTGGCGGCCGTCGAGATGATCGAGGCCGATGGTCTGTTCCTGCACCTGAACTCGCTGCAGGAGGCGTGTCAGGAGGAGGGGGACCGGGACTTCTCGGGATTGCGCGACCGCATCGCTTCGCTGTGCCGGCACGCGCCCTTTCCCGTGTTGTTGAAGACCGTGGGCAACGGGATCTCGCCACGGACCGCGCGCAAGCTGGTCGGCCTGCCCCTGGCCGGGCTCGAGGTGAGCGGGGCCGGGGGCACCAGCTGGTCGAAGATCGAGGCCCTGCGCGGTGGTGACGACGGAACGTTGGCTCCCTTTGCGAGCTGGGGTGAGTCGACGGCGGAATCGATCGGGGCGGTGCGTTCGGTGCTCCCCACGATCCCGCTCATCGCCAGCGGAGGTATCGGTGACGGTGTCGACGTGGCCCGGGCGTTGGCCCTGGGGGCCGACGTGGCCGGGATCGCGCGTCCCATGCTCCAGGCCGCGCACCGGGGCGAGGATACCCCGGCCCGCACGATCGAGAGGATCGCCCACCAGCTCCGGATCAGCTGTTTCTACTGTGGCCGGGCGTCGGTGCGGGCGCTCGACGCGGACGATCTGCGGGGCCCTTACGACGGGCCCCGTGGAACGCCGGGCCGGACCTCCGGGAACTCCCCGGACCCTTCCGCGTAGGTCCGGGGTCTGGCAGTCTCGGACTTCGACTGCTAGACACGGGAACTCCGTTTCCTATACTGGGAAGGTTCCCCCAGCCGGAGCCGCCCTGTCCGCGGCGGATCCGAATCGGCTGAATCCGTTGTGAATGTTGCTGTTTCACCGTTGCAGGAGGCCTCTGCCACGATGATCCGCGTCGAAAATCTCTCGAAGGACTACGGTCCGGTGCGCGCGCTGGATGCGGTGTCCTTCGAGGTTGGACGCCAGCAGATCCTGGGCTTCCTCGGCCCGAACGGCGCCGGCAAGAGCACCGCGATGAAGATCATCACGACCTACCTCGCCCCGACGGCGGGGAAGGTGCTCGTCGACGGCATCGACGTGACCGAGGACCCCATCGCCGTGCGCCGCCGCATCGGCTATCTGCCGGAGACCAACCCGCTGTACATGGACATGCGCGCCGACGATTACCTGCGCTTCTGCGGTCAGGCCCGCGGGCTGCGCGGGGAGGACCTGCGGCGGCGCTTCGACTTCGTGGTCGAGGCCGCCGGCATCGGCCACGTGTTGAAGAAGCAGATCAACCAGCTCTCGAAGGGCTTCAGGCAGCGCACGGGGCTCGCCCAGGCGCTGATCCACGACCCGCCGGTCCTGATCCTCGACGAGCCCACCAGTGGTCTCGATCCGCTGCAGATCATCGAGATCCGACGGCTGATCCAGGAACTGGCGCGCGAGAAGACGATCATCTTCTCGACGCACATCCTCAGCGAGATCAGCTCGACCACCGACGACGTGATCATCATCAACAACGGCAGGGCGATCGCGAAGGGTCGGATCCGCGACCTGCAGCGTGACGCCCACCGCGAGCTGCCCGTCCGGGCCTCGTTGGTGGCCCCGCGCGATGCCGTCGAAGACGAGCTGCAGCAGATCGCCGGCGTGGAGCACGTGAGCGTGCTCGGCGAGCGCGAGGGCCACGTGAGCGTGGAGTTCCGCGTCGAGGGCGACATCGTGGCCGCGCAGCGCATGGTCGGCGAACGTGCCCGCGAGCACGGCTGGACGGTGCTCGAACTGGGGACCTCGGAGGTCACGCTCGAGGAAGTGTTCATCTCACTGGTGCAGCGTTCGAAGAGCCACGACGGACGGCCTGCAGCCGAAGCGGTGCGTGCGGGGGTGAGCCATGGGTAACGTCGGTATCATCTTCCGCCGCGAGTTCCGCGCCTACTTCGACAGCAGCATTGCCTACATCTTCATGATCGTGTTCCTGCTGCTCATGGGCGGGATCTACATGAGTTCGTTCTTCCTGGCCGGCGCTGCGGACATGCGCGGCTTCTTCGGGAACCTGCCGTTGTTCAATCTCTTCTTCCTGCCCGCCGTGACCATGCGCCTGTGGGCCGAAGACAAACGCATCGGCACCATGGAACTGTTGATGACGCTGCCGATGAAGGCGCAGGAGATCGTCGTGGGCAAGTACCTGGCCGCGCTCGCCTTCTACGCGATCGCGCTCGCCGGTACACTGACGATCCCGGTCATGATCAGTGCGGTCGGCAACCCCGACGTGGGGGCCATGGTCAGTGGTTACCTCGGTAGCCTGTTGCTCGGCGCATTCTACCTGGCGGTGGGGATCTTCGTGAGTGGGCTGTTCAAGGACCAGATCGCCGCCTTCGTCGTGGCGCTCATGTTCTGCCTGTTCTTCTACTTCGCCGGCACGCCGCTCGTGGTGGCCACCACCGACGGCTGGATCAGCGGGCTGGGCACCTTCCTCGAGAACTACGTCGGCATTTCCGGGCACTTCGACGACATCCAGCGGGGCGTCGTCGACGTGCGCAACGTGCTCTACTTCGTCTCGATGACGGCGTTGTTCCTGGTGTTGAACACGCTGTCGCTCGAAGGGAGGAAGTACTGATGGCCAGCCAGAAGACCAGCTTCAACCTGCGGTTCGCGGTGACGGCGGTCGTGGTCGTCGGGATCGTCGTCTTCCTCAACGCCCTCGCGGGGACGGTCGACACCGCTCGCTTCGACCTCACCGACGACCAGATCTACACGGTGAGTCCGGCCGCGAAGCGCGTGCTGAGCGAGCTCGAGGTCCCGGTGCAGGTCAAGCTCTACATGACCGACAAGGACGAGATGCCGACCGGGCTGCAGACCCTCGAGCGGGATCTGGTCGACAAGCTCCGCGAGTTCTCCGTGATCAGCGACGGAAACGTCGAGTACTCGGTCGTCGACCCGTCCGAGAGCGAGGAGCTGAAGGAGAAGATCGCCAACAAGGGGATCCGGCCCTTCCAGGTCCAGACGGTCGAGCGTGACGCAATGGGCATCAAGCTCGTGTACTCGGCCATGGAGATCGGTTACCTGGACAAGGATCCCGAGATCCTGCCGCAGATCCTGCCACAGTCGCTGGAGACCTTCGAGTACGACGTCTGTTCGGCGATCAGCCGGCTCACACGGGACATGGATCCGGTGGTGGCGGTCTACGCCAGCCGGCAGCAGATCGACCCCCAGATGATGCAGATGTATCTACAGATGGGGCAGCAGCCGCCGGAGCCGCCCGAGGTCTACGGCAACGTCATGGAGCTGCTCCGTGGTCAGGCCTACGACGTGCGTCGCACGCAGATCACCGAGGACTCGCCGATACCCGAGGAGGCGAGCACGCTCGTCCTGCTGGCTCCGCGTAACCTGAACGAGCGGCAACTCTACGAGATCAACCGCTTCGCCCAGATGGGCGGCAACGTGATCGTGGCCGTGCAGAACTACGAGTTCCAGTACGCGCCCTCGCGGCAGGGAGGCTTCACCTTCACGCCGCAGCCGGTGAACCCGGGCACCGATCCGCTGCTCGACGGCTGGGGCGTGACCGTGAGCGACGGCGTGCTCATGGACTCCAACATGGAGGTCCTGGGCATTCCGAGCACGCGCAACGTCGGCGGATTCCGCATGCAGGTGAGCGAGCCGGTGCAGGCACCGATGCACATCAAGGTGACCCAGGACCAGTTCGTGGCCGACACCTCGATCACCAACGGCGTGGGTGACCTGCTCTACCTGTGGGGCAGCCGTCTGGAGATCGATCACGAGCGCCTGGCCGAAGCCGGCATCGAGCCGATCACCCTCTTCACGACCTCGAGCGACACGTGGGAGGTCGACTGGAGCGCCGGTCCGCTCACACAGTCCTCGTTGATCAGTGACCCCGACTCGGACCTTTCGCGCGAGCCATTGGCCGTGCTCATGCGTGGGGAGATCCCGAACGTCTACCCGACCGGCAACAAGCCCGAGTGGCCGGGTGGGGCCGCGTCCGACACCACGGACACGGGTCCGGAGCCGGTGGAGGAGTTCGTGCCGGTGGGGTCGAGCGTGGTCGTTCTCGGCGACGCCAAGATGTTCGAGGACTCGTTCCTTCAGATGGTCCCGGGCAACAGCATGCTGCTGCTCAACGCCGTCGATGCTCTGACGCTCGGCGACGACATCATCCAGATCCGCGCCCGTACCATGACCCAGCGCACGATCCAGCCGCTGAGCGACCAGGCCAAGCTGGGCTGGCGCTTCTTCGCGGTCGGCCTGGTGCCGCTCGTGGTCGCGGCCTACGGGATCTTCCGTTCCGTCCGCCGTCGGCGCGAGGAGGCCGCCTTCCTGGCGGCCCAGCGCGCGGCCTAGGGGGTTCGCCATGGGCAACAATCGCAACCTGATCGTGCTGGGTGTGGTGTTGGTCGTGCTGGTGGGCGCGTATCTGCTGACGCAGGACCGGCGCCCCGAACTCGACGAGACCGGGGGCTTCGAGGAGCTGGTCGAGACCGAGCTCTCGACCGATGACGTCTACACGCTCGAGGTGTCGCTCGGCGGCGATCCCGAGCAGGGCTTCACCGTGGTGCAGCGCGACGACGAGTGGTTCGTGAGCAGCCACTACGACGCGCCGGCCAATCTCAACAAGATCCGCACCCTGCTGGGCAACCTGGAGACCGTGAGCGGTGAGCCGCGCAGCGACGACGCCGGCGTGCTCGACGCCTACGCCCTCGACGACTCCAGCGCCTACCACGTGCGGATCCTCGGCGAGGGCGGCGACCCGATGCTCGAGCTGTTGATCGGCGAGCGCAGCGGCCAGGGATGCTTCGTGCGCCGGCCGGGCAGCAACCGCGTGCTGCTGGCCGACCACAACTTCCTCAGCGACTTCGGTGTGTGGGGCGACGAGCGTCCCGCACCGAAGGCCAGCAGCTGGATCGACCTCGTGGCCTTCGAAGTCGAGCGGGACGAGGTGCGCACGATCGAGATCCGGGGCGACGAGCAGACCGTGGTCATGACGAAGGAGTTCGTCGAGACCGAGGCGGCACCGGCCGACACCATGAATGCCGCCGGACCCGAGGTGCAGGATCCCAACGCCTACGAATGGCGTGTGAAGGCGCCGTCGGACTTCGTGGCCTCGAAGACGCGGGCCGACGGCGTGCTCAACGCCATCACCAACGTCCGCGCCCGCGACGTCGTGGGCGATGCCCTGGAGGAGGACCTCGGGCTGGGCGACGACGCCCGCAGCGTCGTGGTCACCCTGGCCGACGGCACCTCGCACACCCTGTACTTCGGCGAGACGCTCGGGGACGACGACTCGCTGCTGTACTTCCGGGTCGAAGACGAGGCGCTCGTCTGGTCACTGCCCGAGTACGTGGCGAACAACGTCTTCAAGACCGAGGACGACCTGCGGGCCGAGTCCTGAGCCTCGGCCACGATTCGTATCGGAGTCGCACGCCGGGGCCCGGATCGGGTCCCGGCGTCGCATTGGTGGTGGCGCGCCGGTGCCGGCGCGCTATAGTGTGCACATGCACGAAATCGACCCCCGAGGAGGCCGCCGTGCCGCGACCGCGTAAACGATGCCGGTGCCGACGTTTCGACGGCGACCGCGTCTTCAAGCCCCGCAGCGTGCCGATGAGCGCACTGGAGACGGTGGAGCTCGAGCTGGCCGAACTCGAGGCCATGCGCTGGTGCGACGTCGAGGGCCTGCAGCAATCCGAGGCCGGGGAGCGGATGGGGATCTCGAGGGGGACCGTGCAACGTTATCTGCAGAGAGGACGGCAGAAACTCGTGGGCGCCCTGCTCGCCGGCCGGGCCGTGGTCGTGCACGACGGAGACGTCGACGAGGCCGTTCTCGACTCCACGGAGGCAGGCACCCGGAGCCGGCGCGGCTGACCCACCCGGGCCAGGGCGGCGCGTCGGATTCCCGGGGGCCGGCTCCGCCCTCCAACGGCAACCGGGAGTCCGTCGTGACCGATTCCTACGACGTCGTCCTCGTGGGTGGGGGACCCTCCACCCGTATCCTCAACAAGTTCCTGCACCAGTTGCTCCCCGACGTGCGCACGGTGGTGATCCGCGACGAGAACCGGATCGTGAACCACTGCGGCACTCCCTACATCGTCGAGGGCGAGATCCCCTGGCAGAAGGGCCTCATTCCCGAGAAGCTGGTCGAGCAGTTCGACACCGAGATCCTGGTCGATCCGGTGGTCGGCGGCGACCCGGTCGCCCACGAGGTCGAACTCGCCTCGGGCCGCGTGCTCCGCTACCGCCAGCTCGTCTTCGCCACCGGGACCGACCAGATCACCCCACCGATCCCCGGGTTCGACCTCGACGGTGTGCTGAAGGTGCGCCGCACGGTCGACGTCGAGCGCGCGATGCAGGCACTGAGCGGCGTCGACGACGTGGTCGTGCTCGGTGGCGGCTACATCGGTCTGGAGTTCGCCGTCTCGCTGGCCAACATGGGCAAGCGAGTGAGCCTGGTCGAGATGCTCGACCGCGTGATGGGCGATCGCATCGACCTCGCCATGGCCGCGGCCATCGAGGAGCATCTGCGCGCACGGGGAATCGATCTGCGCACCGGCGTGGCGGCGAGCCGCATCCTGGGCGATGCCGGACACGTGACCGGCGTGGAACTGGCCGACGGTTCGAAGATCCACGCCGATGCCGTGATCCCGTCGGTGGGAGTGCGGCCGATCGTCGATTTCGCGTCGAGGCTGGGTCTCGAGACCGACACCGACGGTCTGGTGGTCGACGACCACTTCCGTACCAGTCAGCCGGACGTCTACGCCATCGGTGACTGTGTCGGCACCCGTTGTGCGATCACCGGCCGCCGGATCAATGGCAAGCTCGGCTCGAACGCCGGCCGCATGGCGCGCACGCTCGCCCTGCAGCTGAGCGGTCTCGACGACCGGCCCTTTCCGGGCATCGTCAACGTCGCCGCCACCGTTCTCGGCGGCCTGGCCTACGGCAGTGCCGGTCTGACCGAACGCGACGCGCACGACGCGGGCATCGAGGTCCACACGGTGCGGGCCCAGGCCACGCACACCTACGACAACATGCCCCACCCGCACCCGGTCGACATCAAGATGACCTACCGCGCCGACGACCTGCGCGTGCTCGGCGGCGAGCTGCTCGGGCGCTTCAACCCGGCGGGTCACCTCGAGGCCCTCGGCCAGATGATCGAGCGCGGCGCGCGCCTGTTCGACGTCGTGGGCGCGAGCTACTGCTCGCACCCCGAACTCACCCCGAAGACCAGTCACCCGTACTGGACCTTCGCGTCCGAGAAGCTCCTGTTCCGTCTGCAGTCGGAGAAGGAACTCGCAACCACGGCTCCCGTCGGGAGTGGGGAGTGATCATGGATCCGATCGTCGCTCTGCTCGTCGGCCTCGTCGTCGGCAGCGTCCTCACCGGTGTCTTCGTCCTCTGGCTCATGCGCACGAAGATGGTGGTGGCCCAGCGCAGTGCACGCAGCTTCGAGGATACCTGTGCGACCGTCGAGGAGGTGGTCGAGGACGCGAAGGGTTGGGGCTTCCCGATCGACAGCTGGGACATGTACCGGACCTTCGCCGACAAGGACCTCGTTCCCGATGGCTTCCGGAAGCTGCGGATCTACTTCGTGTGCAACGCGGGTTTCGCCAGCCGTTTGCTGTCGTCGGTGCCGGGCTTCGTGGGGATGATGCCGTGCACCTGGGCGGTGTACGAACTCGACGACGGCAGCGTGCATCTGTCGAAGCTCAACATCGGTCTGATGAGCCGGATGTTCGACGGGCCGGTGCGCGAGGTGATGGGGAAGGTGGCCCGGGCGGACGACGAGTTCGTACCCGTGGCGCTGGGGACGAACTAGACTCCGGATACCCCCGCGGCCGTCTCGGTGGCGGGGGCGCCTTCCGGAGGCCCGAACGACTGCGCCGGAAGTGAGGTGCGCCCCCGCCTGCTGGGCGTGGTCTAGTCGCCCCGGACGCGCTGCCGGTCACGCCGGTGGCCGCCACCGCGACCGCCGCCTCCATCGTGGGGTCGGCAACGGCCGCGTCCCGGACCGTGACCCTCGCCGTGGTGATCGTCTTCTCGGTGGCCGTGACCATGCCCGAGACCGTGCGCGTGGCCATGCCCATGGCCGTGACCGTGCCCGCCGCAGGCCGCGCTCTCGTCCATCGCCTCCACGGTACCGGCCTTCACGGCCTCGACCACGTCGGCCACGTGCGGAGCGGGGCTCGCGTAGACCTCGATGCCGGCGTCGTGCAGGCCCTGCCAGGCCCGGCGACCGACGCCCACGCCGGCCACGGCGTCGACGCCGAGCGCGCGCAGGGTGTCCACGTGCTGGCACACCCCGGGGTGGGTGTGGCAGCTGGGGTTGGCGCGGGTGTCGATCCCACCGGTGTCGGTGTCGACGATCGTGAAGAAGGGAGCGCGCCCGAAGTGTCCGACGGTCTCGCTCTCGAGACCGCGGTCGTCGCGACTGGGAATGCAGAGTTTCATGGTGATCGCCTCTCCGTGGCGGAATGCCTTCGGCGGATCCCTGCCCGCCTTGATTCGTGCATATGCACACTATCAAGACGAACGGAGAATGCCGCTACGACTCTGTGACCCGGATCCGAATTGGTGCAGGTGGATCAGAAGCGCCGCGGAGGAGTCAGCGGCCGAGGTAGAACTCGAGCATCCGCACGAAGCGCGGCGACTCGATCTGGTCGAGCAGGGCCCGGTTGAGGTCCTCGCGCCGCGGCGAGCCCGGGGGCAGGACGAAGGCGTAGTCCTGACGCTCGATCCTCTCGGGCAGGACCTCGAGGTCGTCGCCGCCGTGCTCACGCAGCTCCCAGCGCAGGATCGGCGCGTCGTGGACCAGAGCGTCGACCTCGTCGCGGGCGAGGGCACGCACCGCCTTTCGCGTGGTCTCGAACTCCCGCGGCTCGATCTCGAGTTCGCTGCTCAGATAGGCCGCGCCGGTGGTGGCGCGGACGGCGCCCACCCGCAGTCCCGGCAGGTCGGAGGGACCTTCGATCCCCTGGGCCAGGCTCTGCACGGTCAGGGCGGTGGCGATGGAGGCAGTGAAGAAGGAGATCACGATGATGCTCGCGAACATCCACACCAGGGCGACCACACGGCCACCGATCGACACCGGCGCCTTGTCGCCGTAGCCCACGGTGGTCATGGTCACGGCCGCGAACCAGAACGAAGACCACAGTCCGCGAGCCGTCTCGGACTGGAACTCGTCGGGATTACGGCGCCGCTCGAACAGCCACACGACCACGCCGACGGCGAGCAGCAGCACCGCGAGCGCGCTCACGGCGCGCAGGAAGTCCCACGAGACGACGCGGGTGAGGACGGTCGTCCAGGGCGAACCGGCGGACGGCGCCGCGATGGCCAGCCCGGAGCTGAGGAAGGGGTGCATGAAGTCGAGCCGCTGCTCGCGCACCGCGGTCACGGTGGTCGCACCGACCCCCACGTCGGCGTCGCCGGCGGCGACCACGTCGAGCATGGTGTCGAGGCCGACGACCTCGAATTCGTAGGGCACCTGGCGGTCCTCGGCGATGCCGCGCCAGAGGTCCACGCTGATCCCGGAGAATTCGCCGTCGCCCTCGTCGATCACGAAGGGCGGGGCCACGCGCAGCAGCACGCGCAGGGGCTCGTCGGCCGGGGGCTGGGCCGCCACGCCGGTCGAGAGCAGGAGAAGAAGGGTCACGAGCACCGTTCGCATGCAGCCGAGGGTCGCCCAGGCGCCCGCCGGGGTCAACCAGCGGTCCGCGCGCGACTTGATCCCGCCGGCCTGCGGCGCGTACCTTGGGCGGTCCGCCCAGACACCCCGGCGCCCCGTTCCAGGAGATCTCCGATGATCCGTACCCCCGTGAAGCCGGCCGGACCGATCGCGCTGGCCCTCACGCTGCTCGCCCTCGCGGCACCCGTCGTCGCCGGCGCCTCCCCGCTGCTCGAGGAATGGACCGGCCCCTACGGTGGCGTTCCCGCCTTCGATCGGATGCAGCTCGAGGATCTGCAGCCGGCCATGGAGCAGGCCATGACCGAGCACCTGCGCGAGCTCGACGCCATCGCCATGAAGAAGTCGATGCCCACCTTCGAGAACACCATCGTGGCCATGGAGGCGTCGGGCGAGACCCTCGATCGGGTCTTCACCTACTACGGGATCTGGAGTGCGAATCTGTCGTCGCCGGAGTTCCGCGAGATCCAGCGCGAGCTCGCCCCGAAGATCAGCGAGTACTCCTCGAAGATCACGCAGAACGTCCCGTTGTTCGCGCGGGTGAAAGCCGTGTACGAGAGCGACGAGATGAAGCGGTTGCGGCCCGACGAGCAGCGGCTCGTGCAGCTGGTCTACGACCGCTTCGCCCGCAACGGCGCCGAGCTCGAGGGCGCGAAGAAGGAGCGTTACGCCGAGATCCAGCGTCGTCTGGCCGAGCTCTACACCCGCTTCTCGAACAATGTGTTGGCCGACGAAGAGGGCTACGTGCTCTACCTCGATGACACGCAGCTCGGTGGTCTGAGCGACGCCTTCGTGAAGGCGGCCGCCCAGGCCGCGGCCGACCGGGGGCACGCGGGGGAGTACGCGATCCTGAACACACGTTCTTCGATGGAGCCCTTCCTGACCTTCAGCGACGAGCGCGACCTACGCGAGACGGTGTGGCGGACCTACTACTCGCGCGGTGACAATGGGGACGACCACGACAACAACGCGATCATCTCCGAGATCCTGCAGCTGCGGCACGAGCGCGTGCAGTTGCTCGGTTACGAGAACTTCGCGCAGTGGCGGCTCGAGAATCGCATGGCCAAGAGTCCCGAGGGTGCCCTGGCACTCATGGAGGCCGTCTGGCCCGCCGCCCTGGCGCGCGTCGAGGAAGAAGTCGCCGACATGCAGGCCCTGGCCGACGCCGAGGGCGCCGACATCACGATCGAGCCCTGGGACTACCGCTACTACATGGAGAAGGTCCGCCGGGCGAAGTACGACCTCGACAGTGACGAGGTGAAGCAGTACCTGCAGCTCGACCGGCTGGTCGACGCCATGCACTACGTGGCCGGTGAGATCTTCGGCTTCGCATTCACGCCCGTTCCCGAGGGCACCGTACCCGTGTTCCACGAGGACGTGGTCGTCTACGAGGTGACCGACCGCGACACCGGTGACCATGTCGGTCTGTGGTACCTCGACGCCTACGCGCGGCCGGGCAAGCGTTCCGGTGCGTGGGCCACGACCTACCGCAGCCACCACACGCTCGACGGCCTCTCGACCGTGTTGGCCGCCAACAACTCGAACTTCATCGAAGGGGCACCGGGCGAGCCGGTGCTGATCTCGTGGAGCGATGCCGAGACGCTCTTCCACGAGTTCGGCCACGGTCTGCACTATCTCACCTCCGAGGTCGACTACCCCGGTCTCAACGGCGGTGTGCGTGACTACACCGAATTCCAGTCACAGCTGCTCGAGCGTTGGATCTTCACCGAGCCCGTGCTCGAGAAGTATCTGGTGCACCACGAGACCGGCGAGCCGATTCCCGACGGGCTCGTGCAGAAGCTGGAACGCGCCGCGACCTTCAACCAGGGCTTCGCCACCACGGAGTACCTCGCATCGGCGCTGATGGACATGAGGTACCACACGGTCGACCCCGCGGGGATCGACCCCGATGCCTTCGAGCGTGAGCAGATGGCGGCACTGGGTGCTCCCGAGGAGATCCCCATGCGGCATCGATCGCCGCAGTTCGGGCACGTGTTCTCGGGCGAGGGCTACGCGGCCGGCTACTACGGCTACATCTGGGCCGACGTGCTCACCGCCGACGCTGCCGAGGCCTTCGAGAACGCACCGGGCGGATACTACGACCGTCAGCTGGCCGAGAAGCTGGTGGAGCACCTCTTCGCACCGCGCAACGCGATCGATCCGGCCGACGCCTATCGGGCCTTCCGGGGTCGCGACGCTGCGATCGACGCACTCATGCGGGCGCGGGGGTTTCCTGTGGCCGGTGGAGGTGGCCCCTCGTCGGCGGGAGACGCCCACGAGTAGCGAGGGTGCGCCTCCGAGATCGTGCATTTCCCAGCGGGGCGGGCCAGCGGCTCGCCCCGCTCGTCCTGGTCCTCGGAACGCGCACTTCGGCTCGTGCCGCCGGTTCACCGGGAACAGCAGATTCCTCGGTGTCCGCGACTCCTCCGACGACATCACCTGGTGGCGTACCGGAACCGGGACGTCCCGGTTCGCGGGTGGATGAACCCGGTGACCGTCCCTCAGGGGACCACGATTCGTGGGATGTGCGAGGACAGCCGGGCGAGCACCTCGTAGTTCAAGACATAGGTCCGCTCCCCGAAGGCGCCGACCGAGATCTCGCCGTCGTCCTGTTCGCCGATCAGGACGACTTCGTCGCCGATCCGGGCCTGGGGGACGTCGGTCACGTCGACCGTCATCATGTTCATGCTCACCGTTCCGACGATCGGGCAC
Source organism: Candidatus Krumholzibacteriia bacterium (assembly GCA_035268685.1). Classification (NCBI taxonomy): domain Bacteria; phylum Candidatus Krumholzibacteriota; class Candidatus Krumholzibacteriia; species Candidatus Krumholzibacteriia bacterium. The sequence goes on from DATFKK010000006.1 coordinate 15,470, forward strand.
GGGTGGCCGTGAACGAGCACGCGGCCCATGTTCCCCTGGCCGCGGGGCAGACCGTGCGAGTAGCCCACCGGCACCGACGCGATCCGCGTCTTGTGCAGGGTCTGGTGGCTGAGGCCGTAGCCGACGAAGGCGCCGGGGGGCACCGTGGTCAGGCTCATGATCCGGCTCTTCCAGCTCAAGACCCGCGCAAGTTTGGAGCGCCCGCTCTTGGCGCGTTCCATTCCGGTGCGAAGATAGAAGAGGCGGGTTTCCTCGCTGGGCCAGTAGCCGTACTGGGCGATCCCGACGCGTACACGATCGTAGATCGCATCGGGATAGTTGAAGACCGCCGCCGAGCAGGCCACGTGGCGCTCGACGTCGATCATGTCGTTGTCCTCGAGGCGATCGATCCGTCGCCGGAAGGTCTGCAACTGCTCGGTGATCCGGTAGTAGTTGGCCGATGACTCCGCCCCGCTCAGGTGCGTACACATGCCCTCGATCCGCACGTGCTGGGGGTGGGTCCGCGCGCGCCGGATCGCCGCCTGCAGAGAACGTTCGGTGAGGCCCGTGCGGTACAGGCCCGTTTCCACCTCGAGGTGCACGCGGGCCGGTCTGCGGATCTTCTTGGCCGCCCGGATGGCGGTGTCGAGCCGGCCGAGGTCGAAGACGAAGAACGAGATGTCGTTTTCGATGGCCCACGTGACGTCCTCGGTCGCCAGGTGGCCCATGATCATGATCGAGCTGCCGGTGGAGCTGGACGCCAGCACCTCCGACGCTTCACGAGCACTGAAGACGGCGAAGTGACGTACGCCGCAGCGCTCGGCCATGGGGACGTAGACGTCGATGCCGTGCCCGTAGGCGTTTCCCTTGACCACCGAACAGAACTTCGGGCCGCGTCCGATCACGCGGCGCAGGAACCGGAGGTTCGAGCGCACCCGGCTCTCGCGGAGTTCGATCCAGTTGGAGGGCTTCATCCTTCCCGTTCGCTCCGTCCGGGATCGAGGATCGCGTGGACCGTGTCGGTCAGCAGATCGCTGCCCGGCTCGAGCAGCGCGTCGGGGAAGTCGTAGCCGTTGCCGTGCAGGGCCGGCTGGTCGACGCCCGAGCCCAGCCCGAAGAGCACCCCGCGGAAGCGCGAGGTGAAGTGACCGAAGTCCTCCGACCAGGCGTAGGGGTGGTCGCGCCAGACCACCTGCATTCCGCGTGCCCGCGCCGTGCGGTCGACCACGTCGACCAGTTCGGCGTCGCACGGGCTCGAGGGGAACTCCTCGGCCCAGGAGATCGACGCCTCCAGGCCGAAGGTGGCGGCGATGCCGCGGGCCACGTCGGTGGCGCGTTCGGCCAGACGATCGATCACCCCCTGCTCGTGGGCGCGTAGGGTGGCCATGACGCGGCCGTCCCCCGGGCTGGTGCCGAATGCGGGGCCGCCGACCTCGACGCCGACCACCGTCACCTGCCCGGTCTCGTGCAGGGCCGTGGCGTTCTGGGGCAGGGCCGCGAGGGCGTGGGACAGGGCAGCGGCTGCCGGCACCGGGGTGCGGCCCTCCTGCGGCTCGGCCGCGTGGGCGCTGCGACCGTGCAGGTCGATGATCATCCCGCGCGAGGCGCTGGCGAAGACCTCGTGTCGCAGCACGACGGCCCCGAGCGGTTGACCCGGCAGATTGTGCTGAGCGATCGCGAAGTCCGGCCGCAGGGGAGCGAAGGCGGGATCCTCGATCACGGCGTGCGCCCCGGCGCCGGTCTCCTCGGCGGGCTGGAACAGGACGACCACGCGACCGCGTTCCGGCCGGCGCGCCGCGATCCGCCGGGCCACACCCACGACGATCGTCATGTGGCCGTCGTGACCGCACAGGTGCGCGGTGCCGGGCGTCTCGGAGGCGTGCTCCAAGGAGGGGTCGTCCGGCAACGGGAGGGCGTCCATGTCCCCACGCACCAGAACGGTCGGCCCGTCCTGCGCGCCCCCGAAGACGGCTGCGATTCCGTGACCGCCGAGTCCGTCCACGAGCTCGTCGGGACCCAGGGGCTCCAGTTCGGAGCGGAGGATCTCCGCCGTGCGCTTCTCTTCGCCGGAACGTTCGGCGGCCCGGTGCAGGCGCCGGCGCAGGTCTCTCACGTCTTCACCCATCGTGTCCTCCGGGGTCCTGGATCGAGGTCTGGCCCGTTCGAGACCGGCTGGACCGCCGTTCCCGCCGGTGTCCGGACCGGTTCCCACGAGGTATCAGATAGCAGTCACGCGTGCCAGAGTGTAGGGTGAACTTGCGAGCGACTTCCCTTCACCTCAACATGTCCGAATCATGAACAGTCTGACCATCGATCTCGAAGCCCTGCGGCACAACATCCAGACCATCGACGAGTGGGTCTCGGCGCACGATGCATCGTGGACCCTCGTCACCAAGTCCCTGTGCGGGCACAAGGCCACGCTCGAGGCCCTGCAGGCCATCGGAATTCGTTCCATGGCCGACTCGAGGCTCGGCAATCTCGAGGAGATCGCGAACCTCGAGCATCCGATCGAGTCGTGGTATCTCCGCCTTCCGCACATGCCGAAGATCGCCGACATCGTCCGGCTCACCGACGTGAGCCTGAACTCGGAGATCGAGACGATCAAGGCCCTCAGCGACGAGGCCGTGCGCCAGGACCGACACCATGGCGTCGTCATCATGATCGAGCTCGGCGATCTCCGCGAGGGCGTCCTGCCGGGAACCCTCGCCGATTTCTACACCAAGGTGTTCGAATTACCGAACATCGAGGTGATCGGGATCGGCAGCAACCTGGGATGCCTGTCGGGCACGATGCCGAACGTCGACCTCTTCGCGCAGCTCGGACTGTACCGCGAATGGCTCGAGCTGAAGTTCGACCGCAAGATCCCCTTCATCTCGGCGGGGACGAGCATCGCGCTGCCGCTGCTCCGTGACGGCATCCTGCCGAAGGCGGTGAACCACTTCCGCATCGGCGAGTCGGCCTTCCTCGGGACCGATCTCATCAACGGCGACAACCTCCTGGGCCTGCGCGACGACGCCTTCACCCTCGACGTCGAAGTCGTCGAGGTGAAGGAGAAGAGCATGGTTCCCATGGGCGAGACGAACGACATGACGCCTTTCGAGGCGCTCGAGCAGGAGGGTCCTGACCCCGGCGAGCGCGCCTACCGCGCGATCTGTACCATCGGGCAGGTCGACACCGAGATCGCGGGTCTCACGCCCCTCCACCCCGACTACCGGATCGTGGGCGCGAGCAGTGACCTGACCGTGGTCAACGTGGGCACCGACGCCGACGAGGTGCAGGTGGGTGGCACCATCAAGTTCCGGCCGTCGTACGGAGCTCTCGTCCGCCTGATGCTCGACAAGTACATCGACAAGATCGTCACCCCGAACGTCGAGCGCTTCACCGACCAGATCAGCGACGAGGAGGAAGTCGAACTCCCGCCCGTCGTGGCCCGCGAGTCCAACGGCGAGATCGGCTGACCCCCGCGCGACACCCGAACGCGTGCCCCGGACACCGTTGCGGACGCCGGCGCGCGCCCACCGATCGTGGCCCCCCGGGGCATTCGTCCGCCGATCCCATCGAATCCCATGAGGAGTTGAACCGCCGTGGAATCCAAGATCATCCGTGTCGACCGCGAAGCCGATCTCCCCACCTGGGCCGACCGGGGCACCCTGGAGACGTTCTTCCACGAGACCATGGAGCCGTGGAACGACTCGCCCGAGGACGTGCGGGGCGCCCTGGACTACCTGTTCTCCGACGAGCCGGGCAAGGGTGGCTTCCTGGTGCTCGCCGAAGTCGACGGTGAGCTGGCCGCAGCGCTGGCCATGCTGAACACGGGCATGAAGGGCTACGTGCCCGCGCACATCCTGCTGTTCGTGAGCGTCGATCCCTCGATGCGTGGCAAGGGGATCGGTGGGGACGTCGTGCGGTACGCACTCGATCAGTGCGAGGGTCCGGTGAAGCTGCACGTGGAGTACGAGAATCCGGCCAAGCGTCTGTACGAGCGTCTCGGTTTCACGAGCAAGTACGCCGAGATGCGCTACGATCCCGAGGCGAAGAAGAGCTGACCGACGCATGACCTCCGTCGACGCCGTCATCCTCGTTCTGTACATGTGCGCCATGCTCGGCGTGGGGTTCTGGTTCCTGCGCCGCAACGCCGACAACGACGACTACTACGTCGGAGGCCGGGGCATGGGGAGCACGCACGTCGGCCTTTCGGTCGTCGCCACCGATGTCGGCGGCGGCTTCTCGATCGGTCTCGGCGGGCTCGGCTTCGCCATGGGACTGAGCGGCTCGTGGATGCTGTTCACGGGCTTCCTCGGGGCGTGGATGGCGGCGGCGCTGTTGATCCCGACCGTGTTCCGCATGGGGCGCCGCTTCGGTCTCCTGACCTATCCACAGGTCTTTGGTTCGGTCTACTCGGCGCGCGTGGCGCTCGTGGCGGCGATCATCTCGGCCATCGGCTACGTGGGCTTCACGTCGTCGCAGGTCCTGGCCGGGGCCAAGCTGGCGTCGGCAACGATCGAAGGACTGGACCTGCAGTCCGCACTGTTCGTCATGGGTGCGCTCGCGGTGGTCTACACCTCGATGGGCGGGATGAAGGCCGTGATCTACACCGACACGGTCCAATGGATCCTGTTGCTGGTCGGACTGATCTTCGTCGGCCTGCCCATCGCCTACCACGAGCTCGGCGGCTACACCGCGATCCGTGCGACGGTGCCCGACGAGATGCTCAGCCTGAGCAATGTCGGAGTCGTGCAGATCCTGAACTGGATGTTCGCGATCCTGCCGATCTGGTTCGTGGGGATGACCCTTTACCAGAGGATCTACGCCTGCCGAGACGAGCGATCGGCCCGGCGCGCATGGTACCTGGCCGGTGTGCTCGAGTGGCCGACCATGGCCTTCCTCGGAGTGGCGCTGGGATTGTTGGGCCGGGTGGCGTGGCAGCAGGGTTACTTCGCCGCGGTCGGCTTCGGCCCGGCCACGGAGATGGATCCCGAGATGGGTTTGCCGCTGTTGCTCTCGCAGCTGCTCCCCACGGGCATGATGGGTCTGATGATGGCGGCCTATTTCAGCGCGATCCTGTCGACCGCCGACAGCTGTCTCATGGCCGCCTCGGGAAACGTGACCACCGATATCCTGCCGGCGAAGCGCGGGACCACGAAGCGGGGCCATCTGTTGCGTTCGCAAGGCTTCACCCTGGGGCTGGGGGTGATCGCCCTGGTACTGGCCTCGTCGATGACCAGCGTGCTCGACCTGATGCTCTACTCCTACGGCTTCATGGTGTCGGGACTCCTGGTGCCGACCATCGCGCTGCTCGCGCTCGCGCGGCCTTCGTCGCGGGCTGCACTGGCCGCGATGCTCGGCGGGGGAGGCGTCACGATCACGCTCGGCGCCCTCGGAATCGCACTGCCGGCCGGCCTGGACGCGAACATCTTCGGGATCTCGACCGCGCTCGTCGTGTTCCTGGTCGTGCAGGCGAACGACGGCGGCTTCGCGCGCAAACGTTCGGTCGAGCCCATGGCCGAGGAGCTCGAGGACAGCCGGATCTGAGCCACGACCGGCCGTCGACGGGCCGATGGTGAATCTGCACCGTTTCGCACGCTCGTGTCCTCACACGCTCCGGCGCGGGCTATAGTCCCAGTCCAGAATGGGTGGAGGGTTCTCTTGTCCTGCCGGATCGGGAGGTCCCCCCATGAGGATCCGACGTGACGACCGTGATGCGGTCACCGTGCTGCACCTCTCCGGAGCCATGACCGGCGGTCCGGATGCCGAGACCTTCGAAGGCGCCGTCGACGAGTTGATCGACGACCGACGCCACTGGCTCGTGCTCGACTTCGGGGGCGTTTCGTTCCTCGGCAGCCAGGCGATCGGCTACGTCGCGCGTTACTACGCTCGCTTCGTCCGCGCCGGGGGGCAGGTGGTCACCGCCCGGATCTCGGGCCGCGTCGCGCTTCCCTACGACCTGTTCCTGCGCCAGCTGCTCGAGGCCTTCGACACCGTCGACGAGGCCGTGGACGTGTCGTGTCGACGCGCGGGCAAGGACGCCTCGGCCACGGAGGCCTGAGCCATGCGCATCCAGGTGCAGGAGGACGGCGAGATCCGCGCGGTCGACCTTCCGCCGGGGTCGCATCTCGTCGGTCGGTCCACCGGGGCCACGCTCCGGTTGCGGGCACCCACGGTGAGCCGGAGGCACGCCGTGTTGCACGTCGGCGATGGCACGCTGTCGGTCGAGGACCTCGGCAGCCGGTGGGGAACCTTCGTCGACGAGCACGCGGTCGGGGCCGACCGCCCCCGCGGCGTTCCTCCTGGGGCGGTCCTGCGTTTCGCCCAGGTCGAGGCCTGGACCGGCGAACGGGACGCACCGCACGACCCGGCTCGCCAGACGGGGACCGAGGACGAGACCGTGCGCTCGGTCGCGTGGTTCGACGAAGACCGGTTCACGCACCAGCGCTCGACGCGCATGCTGCGGCACCTGTTCGATCTCTACCGCGAGGAGACACCGCCCGGGTCGACGATCGAACAGGAGGGCTGCCTGTTCGTGCGCGACTGGATCGACGTCGATCGAGTCTGCGCGCGGACCAGCGACACCGCCGGCGAGCCCCTGCGCGTGAGCGGGTGGTGGAGCCGGGCTCCCGACGACCAGCGGGGCCGTTGTATCAGTCGATCGATCGTCGACGAGGTGTTGCGCACGGGCAAGGTCGCCGTGTGGTCTTCGTACCGCGGAAATCCGGAGCCGGAGGAAGCCGACAGCTGGAAGGACCTCGACATCTGCTCCGCTGCGGCCGTCCCGGTCCACGCCGACCCGGACGTCCGGGGGGTGCTCTACGTCGATCGCCTGGGCCGCGGGCCGAGCTTCGGCGAAGAGGACCTCGAACTGCTGACCACCACCGCGGCCGCCATGGCCACCAAGCGCGAGATGATCCTGCTCGGAGTCGAGAGGGAGCGTGCTGCACGGATCCAGTCCCGGATGCTGCCGGACACCTTCCCAGCGATCGCGGGCTACGAACACGAGGCCGCCCTGTCGATGTGCCGCACGGTCGGTGGGGACTTCTACGACTGCGTGGTGCGCGACGACGGGCGGGTGGTCCTGATCGTGGGCGACGTGTCGGGGAAGGGTCTCACGGCGGCGCTCATCGCGGCCGGAGCCGGACTCCTGTTCCGCTCCGTGGCCGGTGCGGCGGGTGGGCCCGCCCGGATCCACCGGATGCTGCACGAGAACCTGAGCACCAAGCTCGAAACCGGACAGTTCGTGGCCGTGTTCCTGGCCGTCCTCGATCCGTCGGACGGCAGCCTGTGCTGTGTGAACGCCGGTCTTCCGTATCCACTCCTGATCCGGTCGGATGGCGGCCACGAGGCCGTCGAGGCCACGGGCATGCCGCCGGCCCTCTACGGGGATTGCCCCGACGCGACGGAAGTGGAGACGCACCTCGAACCGGGGGATCTGCTCGCGGTGTTCACCGATGGCTACCACGAGGCCACCGTCGACGGAGAGGCCGTCCTGGGCCTGCATGCGGTGTGGGATCGATTGACCGCCGACCACGGCCGTCCGCTTCCCGAGATCCGGGAGCGGCTCGATACGGCGGTCGAAACCTTCGTCGGTCCGGCGGGCTCGTCCGACGACCAGACCCTGGTCCTGCTGCGACGCTGTCGTGCTTGACTCAGGAGACGTCCGCGGCCGTCTGTTCCACGGTCGCCGTGCCGGCCTCGGCCACCTCGACCACGGTCCCGACTTCGACGCCCTTGTCGATCGCGGCCAAGACGTCGGCCGGGGTCACGTCGAGCAGCACGCCGATCCGACGACCGCCCAGGCGCACCGGATCCCCGGCCACCGGCAGTGCCTCGCCCGTGCGCGGGGTCTCGAAACGGAGCCGGGCCACATGGCGCTTCACCTTGTCGTAGGTGTCGAGACGGGCCACGACCTCCTGGCCGATGTAGCAGCCCTTGGTCCAGCCGATGTGATCGTGCCAGCCGATCTCCAGGGGGTTCGGAGCGGCGGCCAGGGACGGACCGGGAACCACCACCCCGGCCTCGACGAAACGCTCGCGCCACGCGTCGAGGTCGATCAGTGCGTAGGCCGTGTCGGGGGACGGCGGGTCGAACACGAATTCCGAGGGCTCGCGGGGATCATCGGCCAGGACTTCCACGACCGTATCGTCCAGGGGCTCGACGGTGACGTCCTCCATGATCACCCACTTCTCGATCCACGCGCGCAGGGCGGGGCCGCGGGTGGGGCCACAGACGAGGGCCACGTGGTCGTCGCGGCGGATCGCCGTCGGTGCGTCGACGACACGGCCCTTGTCGTCGGTGAACACGATCACGCGGGGACCGTCGAGATCGAGCACGTCGCTGGCCGCGATGCGGTGGAGCAGGTCGAGCGTGTCCTCACCGCCGATGCGAAGGAGATCCTCGGGTGCACGGCGAAGAGCGAGTGGGCGGGATTCGGTCATGGCTTCACCTCCGCCCGGAAGGTAGGGGCAGAGACGGACACAGCCACCATTGCGCGGCCGGGGGGCGGCATTAGCGTATCGGCACCCCCGGTCACGAGGCGCCCATGAGCCGCCACATCTACCTCGATCACCACGCGACCACGCCCTGCGATCCGCGCGTCGTCGACGCGATGCTGCCCTGGTTCACCGACAAGCCGGGCAACGCCTCGAGTCCCCACGCCTTCGGCTGGGAGGCACGCGAGGCCTGCGAGCGCGCCCAGGAACAGGTGGCCTCGCTGGTCGGCGCCGAGCCCGACCATGTGGTCTTCACCGGCAGCGCGACCGAGTCCATCCACCTGGCCCTGATCGGTCTGGCCGAGCGCCGGGTGAGGCAGGGACGGCACATCGTCACCACCGAGTTCGAGCATCCCGCCGTGCTCGAGACCCTGGCCCGCCTGGAGTTCCGCGGATACCAGGTGAGCCGGGTGCCGATCGACGCCCACGGCATGGTCGACCCGGCGGCGGTGGAGGCGGCGATCCGCCGGGACACGATCCTCTGCTCGGTGATGTGGGCGAACAACGAGATCGGGACGATCCAGCCCATGGCCGAGATCGCCGAGGTCTGCCACCGCCACCACGTGCTCCTGCACAGCGACGCCTGCCAGGCGGTGGGGCGGATTCCCGTCGACCTGCGGGCCACCGGCGTCGACCTGCTCACCCTGAGCGGCCACAAGATGTACGGTCCCAAGGGGATCGCGGCCCTGATCCTCCGTCGGCAGCGTCCCCGCGTGCGCCTGCAGCCCCAGCTCGTGGGCGGGGGCCAGCAGCACGGACTGCGAAGCGGCACCCTGCCCGTCCCGCTGGTCGTGGGGCTGGGCGAGGCCTGTGCGCTGGCCGAGACCGAGATCGCGGACGAGGCCGTCCGGCTGCGGAGCCTGCGAGATCGCCTCCTGGAGCGTCTGGAGCGGGAGGCGCCGCCCGTGATCGTCAACGGAGACCTCGAGCACCGCTTGCCAGGGAATTTGAATGTTGGTTTCATTGGGGTGGAGGCGGAGACCATTCTGCTCCGTCTGCCCGGTCTGGGTCTCAGCGTCGGCTCGGCGTGCAGCGCCAGCCACAGCGAGCCCAGTCATGTCCTGAAGGCCCTGGGCCTGACTGACGAACAAGCCCACGCGACGCTGCGCTTCGGCCTGGGGCGGGGCACGACCGAAGCCGAGCTCGACGAGGCCACCGACGCGCTGGTCGACGTGGTCCGCGAGATGCGCGAGGAGAGTCCCACCCACCGCGCCGTGCGCGCGCGAGCGGGAGGCGACGAGATCGATCCGGAAAGGGACCGACGATGATCAACATCACCGACGAAGCCCGCGAGGCGATCCTCGAATCCCTGGCTTCCGACGGCCTCGACCCCACGAGCAACTACCTGCGGGTGGGCGTCAAGGGCGGCGGATGCTCGGGGCTGAGCTACCAACTCGCCTTCGACACCGACCTGAAGGACGACGACGAGGTCTTCTCGTCGGGGAACGCCCGCATCGTGGTCGACAACAAGAGCATGCTGTTCCTGCACGGACTGACCCTGCATCACACCAAGGGTCTGAACGGCAAGGGTTTCGAGTTCCAGAACCCGAACGCGCAGGGCACCTGCGGGTGTGGGCAGTCGTTCAAGGTCTGAAGCGCGCACTGATCCGACACCACGACGGGCGCTCCGGCACACGGGGCGCCCGTCACTCGTCGGAGCCATCCCCAACCGGGACAAAAGGTTGCGCACGCGAAGGGCTGATGTAACACTTCGCGGCGTTCCGGTTCTCGCACGATTCCGCAGAGCAGGGGGAAGAGAATGAACGTCACCGTTCGCAAGGCGAGGGCTGCCGACGTCCGCGCCGACGCTCTGGTGGTGGGCGTGCACGAGGGTTCGCGCAAGCTGAACTCCGAAGCCGCCGCCGTCGACAAGGCACTCCGTGGAGCCGTGAAGACGGCCCAGGGGTACGCGGCCTTCAAGGGCAGGGCAGGGCAGTGCGTCTGGCTCGACGGTGGCAAGACGGCCGCCAAGCGCGTGCTGGTGGTGGGTCTGGGCAAGGTCAAGGACTACGACACCACGAAGGTGCGCGATGCCGCGGCCCTGGCCGCGCGCCAGGCCATGGACGAGCGCTGCACGAACGTGGCGATCGCGCCTCTCGCCGAAGGCGAGGTGTCGCCCGCCGACGCCGCGGCGGCCATCGCCGAGGGCATGGGCATGGCCAGCTACGAGCCCGGCTTCCACATGACCGACGGTCTGAAGGAGCGGGCGCCCGTCCTGAAGAAGGTGTCGATCTTCGCGCCCGACAACGACCTGGTCGCCGAGCTCCGCGACGGCGCCAAGCGGGGCGAGGCCCTGGCCGCCGGCGTGAACTTCGCGCGCGATCTGGTGAACGAGCCCAGCAACGTGCTCACGCCGACCGAGATGGCCAACCGCGCCAAGGAGATGGCCGCCGGCTACGACACCGTCACCTGCAAGGTGTGGGGGCCGAAGGAGATCGAGAAGAACGCCATGGGCGGGATCGTGGGCGTCGGCCGCGGCAGCACCGAGCCCAGCCAGTTCATCCAGCTCGAGTACAAGCCCCAGGGCGCCTCGAAGGACCTGAAGACCATCGCCTTCGTCGGCAAGGGCCTGACCTTCGACACCGGCGGCATCAGCCTGAAGCCCCCAGCCAATATGGAACTCATGAAGTTCGACATGGGGGGCGCGGCGGCCGTGCTCGGCGGATTCCACATCCTCGGCGCGCTGCAGCCGAACGTTCGGGTACTCGGCTTCATCCCCGCCGTCGAGAACATGCCCGACGGCAGCGCGATCAAGCCCGGCGACCTGCTGACCATGATGAGCGGCCTGACCGTCGAGGTGAACAACACCGACGCCGAAGGCCGTCTGGTGCTGGCCGATGCCCTGCACCACGCCAAGGGACTCGAGCCCGAGTTCATCGTCGATGCCGCGACCCTCACCGGTGCGTGCATGATCGCCCTGGGCGACGTGGCCTGCGGTCTGATGAGCGAGGACGACGAGCTGGCGACGTTGATCCAGGGCGCGTCGGGCAAGTGCGGCGATCCGGTCTGGCGGCTGCCCCTGCAGCAGAAGCATCGCGACCTCATGAAGGGGCACGTGGGCGACCTCGTGAACACCGGGCCGCGCGAGGGCGGGGCGTCGACCGCGGCGGGCTTCCTGAGCCGCTTCGCCGAGGGCGCGCGCTGGGCGCACCTCGACATCGCCGGCACCGTGTGGGCCGAGAAGCCCGAGCCGATCAACCCGAAGGGGGCGACCGGATTCGGGGCGCGGTTGTTCGCGTCGATCGCCGAGGAGGCGGCCGAGGCCTAGTCCAGCCCTCGGATCGAGATCCATTCGACGACGCGCGCGCCCCGGGGGTTCGCGCGTCGTTTCGTCCTCCCCCGCCAGGAGTGATCGTGAAGCGGGCCCTGATCTTCCTGAGCTTCGTCGTCGCGATGGCCACGCCCGCCGGTGCCACGGTCACCGAACGCGAGGCCGTCGAGCGCTTCTACACCCAGGAGTTGCAGCCCGAATGGTTCGGGCCCGACTTCCTCGAGCAGGTTCCCTTCGAGCAGCTCGCCCCGATCCGCGACCGCATCGCCGGTGATCTCGGCGCTTTCGTGGAGGCCCGGCGCGACGGGGACCGCTGGCTGGCCGTTTTCGAGGAGGGACGCGTGCCCACGCACGTCGCCCTCGACGCGGAGGGCCGCTTGACCACGCTCTTCCTGCGGCCGCCCGTTCCGAACGCCGCGGACCTCGACGCGGTGGCGGAGCGATTCGACGCGTTAGCGGGCGATGGGCATCTCCTGGTCCGCGTCGACGGCGAGGCGCGCCTGTCGGTGAACGCCGACGAGCCCTTCGCGGTGGGCTCGGCCTTCAAGCTCGTCGTGCTGCGCGCCCTGGTCGACGCGATCGAGCGCGGCGACCGCAGCTGGAGCGACGTGGTCACCTACGAGGACGTCGACCGCGGGCTGGCCACGGGCACGCTCGGGCGGTGGCCGGTGGGCTCGCCGCTGACCCTGCACACCGCGGCCACGCTCATGATCTCGCAGAGCGACAACGAGGCCACCGATCTGTTGATCCGTGAACTCGGCCGCGCGGCGGTGGAGGCGGCCGATCCGTCACAACGGAACCTGCCCTTCCTCACCACGGTCGAGGCCTTCAAGTTGAAAGACCCCGACAACGCATCGCTGCTCGAGCGCTGGCGCGGTGGTGACGAACGGGCTCGCCGCGACCTGCTCGGCGAGCTGCCGCTCGTGATGGAGCTGCCGCGACCGTCGCTCTTCTCGGGCGACCCGGTGGCCACCGACGTCGAGTGGTTCCTCACCGCCACCGAACTCTGCGAACTCATCGCGGAACTGTCCGATCTCGACCTCATGGGTGTGAATCCCGGTGTGGTCGATGCGACGAACCACGAGCGAGTCGCGTACAAGGGCGGGTCGGAGCCCGGTGTGCTGAACATGACCACGTGGGTCCGCGACGACGAGGGTCGGGAGATCTGCGTGTGCGCCACCCGCAACGCGGACGAACCGATCGAGACGACCGACCTGTCGGGCGTGGTCAGCGCGGCCTTCGACGTGCTCGATCGCTAGCGCCGCGTCTTCGGATCGAAGGCGTCGCGCAGACCGTCGCCCACGAAGTTCAGCGCGAGCAACGTGATCGAGAACATCGCGCCCGGGAAGACGATCCACCACCACATGGAGTCGACCGGGTTGATCGCCGCGGCGCCTTCACTCGCCAGCGAACCCCAGCTCGCCAACGGGGGTTGCACGCCGAGACCCAGGAAGCTCAGGAAGGCCTCTTCGAGCATCACGGTGGGGACGGTGAGCGTGGCCACCACGAGCACCGGCCCCAGCAGGTTCGGCAGCACGTGGCGCACCAGGATCACGGGCGTGGGCACGCCGATCGAGCGCGCCGCGAGCACGAATTCGGCGTGGCGTATCCGCAGCGTCTCGGCGCGGACGATGCGACTGGTGGTGAGCCACTGCACCGCACCCAGCGCCACGAACAGCAGCACGAGGCTCTGCCCGAACCAGGCCACGAGCAGAACCACGAAGAAGAGAAAGGGCAGTCCGTAGAGCAGATCCACGAAGCGCATCATGCCGTCGTCGATCCGACCTCCGTTCCAGCCGGCGACCAGTCCCCAGGTCACGCCGATCACGATCGACACCAGGGTGGCGACCACGCCCACGAGCAGGCTGATGCGTCCGCCGTGCAGCGTCCGGGTCAGCAGGTCGCGCCCCACGGCGTCGGTGCCGAAGGGGTGCTCCCAGCTCGGGGCCTGCCGTGCGCGCGCAAGGTCCTGTTCCGTCACCCCGTGCGGCGACACCCATTCGACGGCGACCGCCGACACGGTGATCGCCACGAGGACGAACAGCGCGGCCATGGCCGCGCGGTTGCGGGCGAAGCGCGCGAAGGCCAGACGCCAGGGATCGCGCGAGCGGCTCACGAGGTCTCCGTCCGGGGATCGAAGGCGCGCGCCAGCACGTCGACCAGCAGGTTCAGCCCGATCAGCAGGGTGGAGTAGAGCAGCACGGAACCCATGGCCAGCGTGTAGTCGCGGTTCAGAGCGGCGTTGATGAAGAACGACCCCAGCCCTGGCAGGTCGAAGATGCGTTCGACGACCACGCTGCCCACGAGGATCGACGCGATCGCGGGGCCCAGGTACTGCACCACCGGCACGATGGCGATCCGCAGGGCGTGCCGTGCGACCACGACGCGCTCGCTCAGGCCCTTCGCGCGCGCGGTACGCACGAAGTCCTGCTGCAGCACGTCGAGCATGCCCGCGCGTGCAAGCCGCCCGATGTAGGCCGCGCGGACCGCGCCCAGGGTGACCGCGGGAAGGATCACCTGCTCGGGCGAGCCCCATCCGCCGACCGGCAACCATCCGAGTCCGAACACGAAGACCAGCACCAGCACCGGGCCCAGGACGAAGTTCGGGACGCACACGCCGACCAGCGCGATCGACGTCGCCAGGTGGTCGGCCCAGCGGTTGTGGTACAGGGCGGCGATCACGCCGAGCGGGATCCCGACGAGCAGGGCGATCAGCAGTGCTCCCGCTCCCAGGGTCAGCGACACCGGTGCACCCTGAGCGATGATCTCCTGCACCGACCAGCCCACGTACTTGAAACTCGGGCCGAGATCTCCTTCCAGGAGCCCGCCCACGTACACGCCGAGCTGCTCGACCAGCGGCCTGTCGAGTCCATAACGAGCTTCGAGGTTGGCGCGCACCTGGGGATCGAGCGCGCGGTCGGCGTCGAAGGGTCCCCCGGGGGCGAGTCGCATGAAGAAGAACGACACCACCACGATTCCCAGGAGCAATGGAACGGTGGCCAGCGCGCGGCGCAGCACGAAGCCGGTCATCGCGACACTCCTGTGCGCACCGGACGCACCCGGCGCAGGTCGAGCGAGTTCAGCAGGTCGGGTTCGAGCCCGGCCCACTGCGTGTCGTCGTAGAGATTGGTCACCGAGTACACGTACACCGGCAGGATGATCGCGTCGTCGAGCACGACCATGCGTTCGCACTCCCGCAGCAGGGCGGCGCGCCGTTCGGGATCGCGTGTGCGCGAGGCCGAGGCGATCAACGCGTCGTAGCGCGCACTCGACCATCCCGTGCGGTTGTTGCCGTTGCCCGTGGTGAAGATCTCCAGGAAGTTCTGCGCATCGAGCACGTCGCCGATCCAGCTGCCGCGGGCCAGGTCGTAGTCCCGCGCACGCACGGTGGTGGTGAAGACCTTCCATTCCTGGTTCAAGAGTTCGATCTCGATGCCCAGGTGTTCGCGCCACTGCTGCTGCAGGACCTCGGCGATCTGCCGGTGCCATTCGCTGGTGTTGAACAGCAGGGTGAGCGAAGGAAATCCTTCTCCGCCGGGATAGCCGGCCGCGGCCAACAGGGAGTGTGCGCGCTCGACGTCGAACAACGGGGCGTCGATGCCGTCATGACCCGGCACTCCGGGTGGTACGAGCCCGCGCGCGGGCACCTGCCCCGCCCGCGTCACGTGCGTGGTGATCGCCTCGGCGTCGAGCGCGTAGCTCAGGGCGCGGCGCACGCGTTCGTCGTCGAGCGGTGGACGCTCGACGTTGCAGCGCAGGAAGTAGGTGGCGAGGAAGGGCCCGGAGTGCCAGTCGGGGCGTCGCTTCAGGGCGTCGACGAGTGCCGGCGGGACGCCGCCGCTGTCGACCCAGTCGATCAACCCGCTCTCGTAGCGGTTGAAGTTCGCGTTGGCGAAGTCGCCGGCGACGGCTTCGACCACGTCGAGCGCGATGGCTTCGACGTTCCAGTAGCGCGGATTGCGCTGCAGCCGCATGCGGTCCTGCAGGCGCCAGTCGTCCAGGACGTAGGGACCGTTGCTGACGATCCACTCCGGTCGGGTCCAGGTCTCGCCGACCTTCTCCACCACGTGGCGGGGGCTGGGGGCCAGCGGGGGAGCAGCGGCCAGGTCCGCGAGGTAGGGAGTGGGGGTCTCGAGTTCGACGACGAGCGTCGTGTCGTCGGGCGCGAACAGACCCAGGTCGTCGGACACGCCGGCGTTGAACTTCCGCGCACCCCGGACCGGGAACAACAACTGCGCCGACTTGCTCGCCGTGCGTGGATCGAGCACGCGCCGCCACGACCACACGAAGTCGCGCGCGGTCAACGGCGTGCCGTCGCTCCAGGTGCTGCGGCGCAGGCGGAAGGTCCAGGTCAGTCCGTCGTCACTGGTCCACCAGTCGGTGGCGATGCCCGGCCCTGGCGCCAGCGAGGGGGGCACGCGCACCGTGAGCCCCTCGAACAGATTGGCCACGATCCGTCCGCCGGCCTGTCCGCCCACGCGGCCGGGGTCGATGGTCTCGGGTTCGGTGTTCAGGAAGCGGAAATCGGCCGGACGCTCGTCGGCGGAACAGCCCACGGCGGCCAGCAGGGCCAGGATCGGGACCAGGATTCGGTGCATCGACGGCATGGTGGTGGCGGAGGGCTCCGGCGGCGCGGGGATCGACACTGGGCACCCGTCCGTCCCGCGTGTATAACCGGCGCGGGGCCGATCTCCAACCCCGATACACCGCCGACCCCACCCACGAGCCCGTCATGGACGATTTCGGACCGCTCTTCGCACCGCCCGAGCCCGAGCCGCAGGAGCCGCCCACCTGGTCGGTCCTCGAGCTGAACCGTGCGATCGAGACGGCCCTGCAACAGGCCTTCCCCGAGGAGATCTGGCTGCGCGGCGAGATCCAGGGCCTGGCCCGCACCCGCATGCGGCGGCACTGGTATTTCGAGCTGGTGGAGAAGGATCCCGACTCCGACCAGGTCAAGGGCAAGGTGAGTGTCGCGCTGCTGCAGTGGAACCGGCCCAAGGTCGACCGCATGATGCGCGGTGCGCCGGGCTTCGAGCTCGACGACGACGTCGAGGTCCGCATCCGCTGCCAGGTGGGCTACTACCCGCCCTTCGGCAAGCTGCAACTGGTGATGACCGGCGTGGACCCGAGCTTCACGCTGGGCCAGATGGCCGCCAACCGCGAACGCATCCTGCGCGCGCTGAGTGCCGAGGGCCTGCTGCGCGCCAACGCCGAGCACGTGCTGCCGATGGTGCCGACGCGCGTGGGGCTGGTGACCAGCGTGGGCAGCGCGGCCTACAACGACTTCGTCGAGGAGATCGCGCGCGGCGGCTACGGCTTGCACGTGGCCGCGTGCGACGCCCGCGTGCAGGGTGCCGACACCGAGCGGACCGTGATCGCCGCCCTGCGCACGCTCGTCCGCCAGGGCTGCGACGTGGTGGTGATCGCGCGCGGTGGGGGCTCGCGCAGCGATCTGGCCGGTTTCGACAGCGAGGCCATCGCGCGCGCGATCGCGGTGAGTCCCGTGCCGGTGCTCACCGGCATCGGCCACGAGATCGACACCAGCGTGGCCGACGCCGTCGCCCACACCGCCTTCAAGACCCCGACCGCGTGCGCGGCCTTCCTCGTGGAATGCGCCCGTGCGACCGTGGACCGCGCCGAAGCCGCCTGGGAGGGGCTCGCCCGCGAGGCCGTGCGCGTGCAGCGTGACCAGGAACAGCGGCTGCTGCAGACCGCCCACGGGATCGGTCGGGGTGCCCGGAGCGCGTTGCGCCACCGTGACCGCGATCTCGACGGACTCCACGCCGCACTGGTCCGCGAAGGACGAGAATCCCAGGCGCGGGCCACGCGGGGTCTGGATGCCACGATCCACCGCGCTGCCCAGCTGGTCCGCGTACGCCTGGCATCGCACGAAGCCCGTCTGGAGCTCGCCCAGCGGCGCCTGTCGCCCCAACGCGTGGGCCGTGCGCTGGAGCAGCGCTCGGTCCGGTTGGCAACGCTCGCCCGGCGTCTGGCCCCCCTCGCCCTGCGCCGCCTGACCCGCGAGGAGGCCGACCTGAAGTCCCGTGCCCAGGCCGTGCGGGCCCTCGACCCGCGCCGCGTGCTACGGCGTGGCTACTCGCTCACCTACGACGACCAGGGGAATCTGGTGCGCGACCCGTCGACCGTGTCGAAGGGCGACGGCCTGCGCACGGTGGTGGCCGGCGGCGGGATCCACAGCCGCGTCGAGTCCACCCGGTCCGTTCCCGATCCCGACCCGACCCCGGAGGATTCCGCGTGACACCTCGCAAGAAACCCGAGACTCCGGCTGCAGATGCCCAGGAAGACGTCCGTTACGCCGATCTGGTCGAGGAACTGGAACGGATCTTGGAGGATCTCGAGAACGACGCCATCGACGTCGACGAACTGGCCGCGCGCGTGCAACGCGGCAGTGAGTTGATCCGGACCTGCCGCGACCGCCTGGTGAAGAGCCGGGCGCAGATCGAGCAGGTGGTGGCCGATCTCGAGGCCCTCGATCCCTCCGGTGAGGACGTTCCCGTTGACCCCGACCACGAAGACGACGCCTGAGGTCCGTCCGGCCGATCCGGGGACCGCTCCCGAGACGACCGGGCCGCCGCCGGCTCCGGCCATGCCTCCGGACAGCGGTCCGGACGAGCGACGGGATGCCTTCGTCCGGCGCGGTCCCCACGAGTCTCCCCGGGACTACGACGCCCGCTGGCGCGACGAGATCTACCAGGGATCGGTTCCGCAGCTCACGGTGCGTGCGGTGGCCACGGGTACCGTGCTGGGATCGATCCTGGCCGTCAGCAACCTCTACGTGGGCCTGAAGGCCGGCTGGTCGCTGAGCGTGACCATCACCGCGCTGGTGTTGAGCACCGCGCTGTGGAGGGTGCTGACCGCGTCGAAGCTCGCGCGCTCGGACATGTCCCTCCTCGAACAGAACTGCATGCAGTCGACGGCCGCTGCGGCGGGGAACACCTCGAGCGTGGTCCTGGTGACCGCGGTCCCGGCCTGGATGCTGGTGACCGACCGCTACGTCGACCCCTTCGTTCTGGTGGCATGGACCTTCCTCGTGTCGGTGCTCGGCCTGGCCCTGGCCGTTCCCTTCAAGCGACAGCTCCTGCACTACGAACGCCTCGCCTGGCCCAGCGCGGTGGCCATGGCCCAGACGCTGCGCACGCTGCACGCGCGCGGGAGCGCCGCGGTCGACCAGGCGCGATGGTTGTTCGGAAGCGCACTGGTGGCAGGAGCCGTGCGTTGGTCGATCGGCAACACCTTCGGGTGGTGGAAGTTGCCGGCCTGGCCGGAAACCATTGCGCTTCCCGGCCGCTGGGGAGCGCTCGGCGTCGGAATCGACGCGAGCGCACTGTACTACGCGGCCGGGGCTCTGCTCGGCCCACGCGTGAGTGGTTGGATGCTCGTGGGCTCGGCCTCGGTGTGGCTGGGCTTCGTGCCGTGGTTGCTCTCGACCGGACGGCTCGACGAGCCGGGCTACGGGGCGGTGATGTTCGCCGGAGCCCTGTGGGCCGGGGCGGGGATCATGGTCGCGGCGGGAATCACCGGCCTGTTCCTGCAGGCGGGCGTGTTGCTGCGCGGGCTGCGCGGTCTCCGCCGGCGCAGCGCCGGGGGGGCGTGGCGCGACGATCCGCTGCGTCGGATCGAGGTGCCGATGGGCTGGGCGGCGGTCGGGATCGTCGCCGCTGCGGTGGGCATCGTCTGGATCGGCGAGCGGGGACTCGGGATCCCCTGGTGGCTGAGCCTGGTGGGAGTGGTCGTGGCCATGGTCCTGGCTTCGGTCGCGATCCGCGCCTACGGCGAGACCGACATCACCCCGGCGGGCCCGCTGGGAAAGGTCATGCAGCTGGGCTACGGCGTCGCCGCCCCGCAGGCGCTGTCGGCGAATCTGTTCGGGACCACGATCGTGGTCGGTAGTGCGGCGGTAGCGGCCGACACGTCGGCGAACCTGCGGTGCGGTCACCTGCTGGGCGCCGATCCGCGCAAGCAGTTCCTGGCGCAGTTCCTGGGTCTGGGAACCGGGATCGTGATCGCCGTGGCCGCCTTCGGCGTGCTCGTGCCCGATCCGACGGCGGTCGGCACCGAGACCCTGCCCGCGCCGGCCGCCCAGGCCTGGCGCGCGGTGGCGCAGATCGTGGCCGAAGGGCTGGGCGCGCTCGACGGCGTGGCCCGCGCGGCCGTCGCGGTGGGTGCGCTCCTCGGCGTGGGGCTGACCCTCGGTGACCGGCTCGGGCCACGGCGGCCGGCGTGGTGGCCGAGTCCCTTCGGCCTGGGCATCGGCATGGTGATCGGCTTTGCGCAGTCGACGGCGTTCTTCGTCGGGGCCATGATGGCGGTCCTGTTGCGTCGCAAGCTCGCCGACCGCGACGAGGCCAACGACCGCATCGTGGCCCTGTCCAGCGGCGGCATCGCCGGCGACAGTCTGGTGGGCGTGTTGCTCGCCCTGCTGGTCGCCCTGGGATGGATGTCCACTTGAGTCCGATCGATCGGGTTCGCCACTTCGGCTCGACTCCGGCCGCGGCCATGGCGGCCGCCAACGCCAGCACCGTCGCCCTGAACCTCGTCCAGGGCTTTCTCTTCGCGCGGATCCTCGGCCCCGAGGACTACGGCGTGTGGCTGGGCCTGCTCCTGCTGTTCCAGTACGGGCAGTACAGCTACCTGGGCGCGACGACCTCGGTCCTGCGGCAGATCCCGCTGCAGCGCGGCCGCCGCGACGAAGCGCGGGCCCGGCGGCTCACTGCGGCAGCGCACGGGCTCGTGCTCACCACGAACGTCGGCTGGGTCCTGCTCGGGGCGGCCCTGGCCTTCACCGTGTACGGCGACGTGTGGTTCGGAGCGCTCGCGCTGGTCGGACTGACCGTGCTCGAGATCTGGCTGCAGCAGGGCCAGGCCGAACTCAAGGGCAGTCAGCGTTTCCACGCCGCCGCCGGCGTGATCGCCACGCGGGGTGTGGTGA
Source organism: Candidatus Krumholzibacteriia bacterium (assembly GCA_035268685.1). Taxonomy (NCBI): domain Bacteria; phylum Candidatus Krumholzibacteriota; class Candidatus Krumholzibacteriia; species Candidatus Krumholzibacteriia bacterium. The sequence goes on from DATFKK010000006.1 coordinate 36,153, forward strand.
ACCTGATCCTGCTGCCGCTCGTGGTGTGGCTGGGCCTCGAGGGCGCCTATCTGCGCTGGTTCGTGCTCGCCACGCTGCTGCTGGTCCTGACCTGGCGCTTCGATCCCGTTCCCTTGCGTTGGCGCTTCGACCGCGCGGACTTCGCGGCGTTGATCCGTGACGGCGGCCCGATCCTGATGGTCGGGGTGGTCTTCGCTTTCCAGGTGCACTGTGACCGCACGCTTCTGCTGTTGATGGCCGACGACGTGGCCATGGGGCACTACGGCATCGCGGCGATCCTGATGACGGTGATGATGGCCGTGCCCGCCGCCGTGGGACAGACCTCGTATCCCGGCATGGTCGAGGAGTTCGGGCGGACCGGTCGTACCGACGGGCTGTGGCGCGCCACACTGCGGCGAACCGCCCGCGTGGGCGGCGTGGCGGTTTTCGCCGCCGGCTGCGCGTGGGTGCTGCTACCGCCCTTCGTTCGCTGGGTGCTTCCCGACTTCGCGCCGGGCACCGACGCCGCGCGCTTCGTGCTGCCGGGGACCGTGTTCCTCGCGAGCAGCGTTCCGGTGAGCTACTTCGTGCAGACCATCGGCCGCCAGGGACTGCACGTGGCCGTGAACCTCGTGGCACTGACCGGTCAGGCCGGGTTGGGCGTGATCGCGCTGCAGCGGGGCACGGGGATCGAGGGACTGGCCGTGGCCATGTCGATCGGCTTCGCCGTCTACCTGGCGTTGCTGACCGCCACCGCGTCACGTGCGCGCTTCGCGCCCCGTCGCGAGGCGCCGGTCGGAGAACCGGGAAGAACCTGATCCGAGGCGTTGCGATGCAGCTGTGCTACCATCGTCCGTCTTCGCGAGGAGAGCGACCGTGTCGACCGTGGTTCCGGGTCTGATCGAACGCAAGGTACGCGTGTTCCGGCGCGATGTCTGGCGGGTGGCGTCGAGCCTGCCCGCGTGGCTGCGCTACCGCGCGTCCGGCCGTCTGCCCGAACCCGCCGGGCTCGAGGTCGGCGGCCTGTCGCGCCGCGACCTGCAGTTGTACGTCGACCCCTGGTACCACGACTTCGCTGCGCTCGGCGTGCCCACGCCCCAGGGCGACGATCACTTCCCGGGCAATCAGCGTTCGAAGGAACCGGTGCTGACGTCGATGCTCGAAGAAGCTCTGTCGCGCTCGCGGGCCGAGACGCCTTCGCTGCTCGAACTGTTCTGTGCCGATGGCTACTTCGGCTGCATGGCCGCGCAGAAGGGCGCGGGTTCGGTCGTCGGGATCGATCTCAATCCCTACCACCTCTCTCGCGCGCGCCTCGCCGCGCGGATGCTCGGCCTGGAAGACCGCGTGCGCTTCGAGCGCCGCAACGTCTTCGCCGTCGACGGCCGCTACGACGTGATCATGAACTGCGGTGGCCTGTACCACATCGACAACCCGTGGGAGCTGCTACGGCGCAACCGCGCTCTCGCGCCCGACGTGCTGATCGTGCAGACGGTGTACAGCCTGGCCCGCACCGAAGCCGACTATTTCGAGACCCCCACGCCCGGTTGGACCTGGGGCTGTCGCTTCAGCCTGGCCTTCTTCGAGGACATGCTGATGCGCGCCGGCTGGCGGATCGAGCGGATGGAGACCAACGAGCTCGAGGGCAACACGCGACCGGAGGATCGGGGGTCGGTGTACGCGGTGTGCGTGCCGGCCGGGTGATGGTGGGGGTGGGCCGCGGAAGGATGGCCCGCAGGCGATCGCCGAGACCTTGGGTCGTGGGCGGCGAAGTGATACGGATCACCGCGTGCCCGTCACGTTGGACACCGAACCGGAGCGAGTCGAATGGGAATGAGTGTCCGTCGGAAGAGACGTAGGACTCTCGAGTTGCTGGTGGGGGTCTCCGTGTATCGCGCTTGGACCCAGATGCTCGCCGGTCTCGCACCCGATGGTCGCTCCCACCGTCTGGCGACTCTGGTCGCTGGGTTCCTCCACCACGCGACCAACGTTGCCCACGAGCACGACGAATCGGGTGCGCGTGCGGATGCGGTCCGGTGCTCGATCCTCCTCGCGGCGGAGTCCCAGGATCCCGAGGAACTGCTCGACGAGGTTCGCGACCTTCTCCGGCAGCTCTTCGCCGATGCAGGGATCGCGAGTGAACGCGTCAGTGCTCGGGGGGAGTCCTACGAGATCCTCGAAGCTGCTGCCCACGAGTACATCCACTGGTACGACATGCCCTGGGAGTAGGGCGATCCCAAGGGCCTTGCCGCCGATTCGAGGTTGGTGTCATGCCCGACGCGCGGGTGGCGGCTCGCCCGGGCGAGGCGTACAGTTCGCCGCCGGCGAGGACTCTTCGGTGGAGGTGTCAGGTGCTCGGTCGTCTCGTACTGGAACGTGTCGGTGAAGCGCCGATTCGTGTCGCGCGGAGATTCCCGGCGGTCACCGTCGTGGTGCTGACGGCAGCGGTTGCCGCGCAGTGGATGGTCGCCGGGAGCGCGGGGGCCGCCGTCCGGATCCTGGTGGCCTCGACCTTCGCGGTACCGGCCCTGACCGCCACGGCGCTCGCTCGTGAGACACGCGTCGGAAATCGCGGCTTGCTCGCACTCGACACACTCGTGGTCGCAGTGGCCGTCGCCTTTGCGTGGATGTGGCCGGCGTGGTCGGAGGCCGTGGGTATCACCCGCCTCGTTCAGGCCAACCTCGCCGGCCTGCTCGCGGTCGCGGTCCTCCCGTTCCTGGTCCGCGACGGACGCGCGATGTTCTGGCCCTTCAACCGGACGCTCTTCGTCCGCTTCGTGGTGGCCTCGATCTTCGCGGGTGTCCTCTTCGCGGGACTGGCGCTGGCAATCGCCGCGCTCCAGACCCTCTTCGACCTGTCCTTGCCCGACGAGATCTACGCGCACCTCCTGTTCCTCCTGCTCACCGTCTTCCACCCGCTGTACGTGCTGTCGGGGATCCCGGCACCGCTGCGCGCCCTCGCGGACGACGACGACCTGCCGGCCGTGATCCGCGTGTTCGCGCAGTTCGTCCTCTTGCCGCTGGTGTGCGTGTACCTGGCGATCCTGCTCGCCTATCTCGCCCGCGTGCTTATCTCGCAGGAATGGCCCCAGGGATGGATCGGATGGATGGTCTCGGCCGTTGCGGTGGCAGGGCAGCTCGCGGTGTTGCTGCTGGACCCGCTGACGCGCACCCATCGCGGGGGATGGGTACGGCGGGCAGCGCGGATCTACTACGCGGCCATGATTCCTTCACTGGTGATGCTCCTCGTGGCGATCTGGTTGCGGGTGGCGCAGTACGGGATCACCGAGAACCGGTACTTCCTCGCCGCGCTCGCGATCTGGATGCTTCTGCTGTGCATCGGACGCACGGTGGGCGCGTGGCGTGATCCGCGGTGGATCCCGGCGTCGCTGGCGGTGGTCGTGCTCCTGACGAGCGCCGGACCCTGGAGCGCGTACGCGGTGTCGCAGGCCTCGCAGGCCGCCCGGCTGGAACGCCTGCTCGACGACGCCGGGCGGCTCGAGAACGGCGTGGCCGTCGCCGGCACCGGTACCGTGGACGTGGCCACGGTGGAGGAGGTCGTCAGCGTCGTCCGGCATCTCGTCGGAACCTACGGGCCCCATGCGGTCGATCCGTGGTTCGGCGGCGACGTGTCCGCGGGGATCGACACGGCGCGCTCACCGCACCCGCACTCGGAGGCCGCGGACCGGATCGTCCGGCGTGCACTCCAGCGGATCGGACTGGACGGGACCGAGGTGCTCAAGGCACGGAACGCCGTCTCCGTCACACTCCGGGCTGCCGACGCCACGTGGTCGTTCCCGATCGAGGACGCCACGCATGTCGCGGCCTTCGTGCTCCGGATGCCGCAGCCGCAGGAGATCACACTCGCGGGCGACGCCCTCGTGCTGACGGTCGTCGGAGGGCGGTTGGTCGCGACCCGGCGGGAGGCGGTTGCCGACACCGCATTCGTCGCATCGCTGGAAGGGGCGTTCGACCGGGCGAAGCCACGGTCACCGACCGCCGCGAAGGGCCCGAGCGGAGAGGATGTCGTCGTGCTCGCCGTGATCGGGCCGGACTGGACCGGCAAGGTCGTCGTGGAGTCCATCCACGCGTGGGTCGAGGGCGACTCCCGCCGCGTCGAGTCGATGGCCGGAACCCTCCTGCTCCGTCGTCGGTGAGAGGGTACGGCCACGACTGCACCGCTGCTCACCTTCACCGTCATGGCATCACCGGCGCGAGACGAGATTGATCGTATCGGATCATGGACACGAACCGTCGTGTCGTGAAAGTGTCACTCGCGAAGAAGATCGCCCGGTCGCGGTCCGCTGCGGCGGATGCATGACTCCCAGGCTCCCGTACGCCAGGCCGTCATGGGCTCCCACCTCGTGGCGGCGATCCCAAGGCTCCCTTCCCATGCGTCGATGGTTCGGTGACACGCACACCGGATGGAGGCCGTGGTATGCCCTGTTCGTTGGTGGGAGAGAGTCCGTCGATCTGCGGACTCCGTGACCGCCTCGGCGTGATCGCGCGCACCCAGCCGGGCGTCACGATCCTGATCACCGGTCCCTCCGGTTCCGGCAAGGAACTCGTGGCCCGTGAGATTCATTGTCTGAACGCCAGGACCCGCAGGGGTGCCTTCGTCCCCGTCGACCTGAGCTACGTGCCCCGCGAACTGGCGGGCAGTCGACTCTTCGGACACGAGCGCGGCGCGTTCACCGACGCACGGGAACGCCGCCCTGGCGCCTTCGAAGAGGGGCGCGGCGGCACCGTGTTCCTGGACGAGGTCTCGAGCATCACTCTGGAGTTCCAGGGCATGTTCCTGCGCGTGCTGCAGGAGCGCGAGTTCGCGCCTCTCGGCTCGACGAAGGTCTTTCGTACCGATGCGCGGATCATCGCGGCCAGCAACGAGAACCTCTGGGACAAGGTCCAGGCCGGTTTCTTCCGTCAGGACCTGTACTTCCGTCTGAAGGTGCTCGAGGTCTTGGTGCCGTCCCTGAGTGAACGGACGGAGGACATCCCTCTGCTGGTGCGCCATTTCATCGTGAAGCACGCGCCACAAGTGGGGTGCGACCCGGGGCTCGCCGTCGACGACGAGGTCTTCGAAGCCCTGGCCCGTCGGCCCTGGCCCGGCAACGTGCGGCAACTCGAGAACGTGATCATCCACAGTCTGGCCCTGGCCATCGACGACACGGTTCTCCGTGCGTCCCACCTCCCTCCGCAGGGTCCGGAGGAGACCGGGGGGCGGGTGTCGCCCGTCGCGCGCGACCTGCTCGCCATGCCCTACCCGGAAGCACAGCGCGAGTCCCTGCGTCGCTTCAAGATCTCCTACTGGACGCATCGATTGCACGAGTCGGGCGGGAGCATCGCGAAGACCGCGCGCGGTGCCGGCATCCTTCCTTCGAGTCTTCACCGGATGGTGAGCGAACTGGGACTCAAGGGCCGATACGAATCGGGGCAAGCCGATGAAGCGTGACCCTACACACTTCTCCTGTCTGCGTTCACACCCGAGTTACGCGATCGACACACGCGCGTTAGCGATCACGTCCGGACCGGGACTTCAGCGATCGAGGACGGATGACGTATGCATTGGTCACTTCGTCACTTGCACGTTCTCTCGTTTCGTTTCGGTCCTTGGTACGACCGTTGCGCGAAGGGTGTCCTGTCAGTCGTGCATCGCACGGCACCCTCACAGCCGGTCCGCCCGTTCGGGTTGCTGGTTCACGACAAGTAGACGACCACTCATCCAAGGAGATGAACCCCCATGTATGCGCTGACAAGTCGGTCGTACGGCGCCCCCGCTCTCTTCCTCGGCCTCGCGGCCCTTCTGGTGTTCGGCACGACGCCCGTCCAGGCCGGATGCATCGACGTGTCGATCGCCGACGAGATCACGGTCGATCCCGGAGAGACGGTCACCGTGCCGGTGTTCGTCTCGGACGTCGACCAGGGTCTGCATCCCATCTACAGCTACGAGATCGACATCCAGTACTGCCCCTACGACACCCGTAACACGCTCGAGCTCGTCGGGGTGAACGACGAGAACACGTTGCCCGCGTCCCTGGACTGGCGTGCGCCCGTGTGGTCGGAGGACGACGGTGTGATCCGCATCGTGTCCGCCGGCGATCAGCCGTTGCCCGGCGGCACACGGGGCACGCTGCTCAATCTGGTCTTCGAGGTGAGCCCGGTCGCGCAGGGCTGCGACGTCTGCGACATCGTCGTCCTCGACGTCCTGTTCAACGAGCCCGATCAGGACAACGTCGTGTGCATGGGCGACGGCCAGGTGGTCCTGGACCACTACGCCTGTGTCGGAGAGGTCGAGTTCTGGAACCAGAACTGGATCAATCTGACTCGTACCTGGCAGCGTCGCCCCATGCAGGAGGTCAAGACGCGCTTCCTCGGCAACTGTGGCGAGCTGCCGTCGCGGAGCACGACCTTCACCGACGAGGACGGTTGGTACACCCTCAACTGCCTCCTGAGCTGCACCGACGAGAACACGGTCACGCCGACCCGGTTCTACGACCAGAATCCGCAGGTGCGGGAACGCATCACGACCATGGATGCCTCGCTGGTCCTGCAGTACGTGATCGGGTCGCAGGCGGCGGACGTCTGGAACCCGGACAACCCGAATGCGGAATTCCTGCGTGACGACTGTGACGTGAATCCCCCAGAGGTTGCCTCGGACGTCTCGGGCGACGGCTCGATCTCGGCCTACGATGCCTCGTTGATCCTGCGTTGGTACGTCGGCGAGATCCAGCGCTTCCCGGCCGACAACGAGGACCTGTGGTTCTTCTACAACCGGTCCACCTGCGAGGTCGACGTGGGAACCTGCCCGTCGTCGACCGATGAGCTCGGCGAGGAAGTGGAAGGCCCCGATTTCATCGGCCTGCTCCTGGGTGACGTGAACGGCAGCTGGGGGGACGAGGACACGACCTCGGATCCGGCCGACGTCGATCCTCTCTATCGTGAGACCGACATGACCGTGGCGACGCTCCGACTCGGGGAGACCCGCGAGGAGGGCGATGCCGTGATCGTTCCGGTGCTCGCCGAGGGAGACGCCGCGCTGTCCGCCGGTGCGCTCAGCTTCCAGATCGACAATGCGGCGCAGTACGAGGGCGTGCGCTCGCCTCGTGGGAACGGCGTTCTGACGGCCGGTCATGCCGCCGGCGACGTGTTGACCGTGGCCTTCGCCACCGGTGAGGCCTTCGAGGCGAACGGCGCGTTGGTCGAACTGGTCTTCGACCGGGCCGCCGACGTGTCGATGCTCGACGCCGAGCTGAACGACGGGGCCGTGACCGTGGTCATGGACAACCGCGACGTGACGTCGGCGTCGGTGCCGAATCGGACCACCCTCGTGGTCCACGGCAACCACCCGAACCCCTTCAACCCGAAGACCCAGATCTCGTTCTACCTCCCCGAGGAGCGGCGGACGACGGTCCAGGTCTACGACGTGTTCGGGCGGGTCGTGCGGACGCTGGCCATGGACGAGACGATGGCCGGGGAAGTGGCGCTCGAGTGGGACGGCACCGACGATCGCGGCGGTGCGGTGGCCAGCGGCGTGTACTTCGCCCGTGTCAGTGCGGGGGACTGGACGGCCTCTCACAAGATGGTGCTCAGCAAGTAGCCCCGGGTCGTTCCCTGAGGGGGCGGGCGCCGGCTCGCCCCCGACCCCTCGCTTCGATCCATGTCCCAGACGCATCCCGTGCGATCAGGAGGAATCGTGAACAGCGGTCATCCGCGCGGAGGGAGTCTCCCCGAGGTGACGATGATGTCCGTGATCGTCCCCTCGTTCCACCGCGTCGCTCTCGTTCTTCTTCTCTTCTCCCTGCTGCTCTCGTGGACGACGCCCTCGCGGGCCGCCGTCGTCGTGAAGTCCTTCGACACCAGTGCATTTCCGGTCGTCGAGGCCACGGTCGAGCTCACCGGTGCCGACGGCGCACCCCTCTGCGCGTTGGAGCCCTCCGACTTCGACGTGATGGAGAACGCCGTCCCCGTTCTCGATCTCGAAGTCGAGAACGACGTGACACCCGACGGCCGGCGGCGCCTCGTGCTCGTCGTGTCGGCCGGCCTGCGCACGGCGGGCGCGGTCCTCGAGTGCACGGTCGACCGGGCCGAGCAGATCCTCGACCTGCTGAGTCCGGGAGACGAGGTCGGGCTCGTCGTCGTGCGCAGCTGCGCGACCCTCGACGTCGCGCCGACGACCGATCACGCGGAGGTCCGGACCGCCCTCGACGCGCTCGAGCCGGACGGTGGTGCCGCGCTGATCGACGGCCTCTACCTGGCCCTGCAGACCGTGTGCGACGCCGGCGGAGGCAACGTGGTCGCGGTGACCGACGGCCTCGAGCTCGACAGCGACACGTGTCCGATCGCCCCCGACGGCTCCGCCGACGACATCCTCGACGACGACGTGCAGGAGCTCGTGGCTCTCGGAACCTCCTGCGGGGCCGAGCTCGACGTGGTCTCGGCTCGCGACGAGAGTGTCGGCTGGCTGCGGGACACGGTCGACGCGCTCGGTGGACGGGCCGTGCGCTGCAGCGAGGCCACCACGGAGGATCTCGAGGACATCCTGCGCACCGGTGGACTCCAGCTCTGCGAGACCACGATCCGCTTCACGTCTCCGTCGGGATCCGGGGGGGATCCACGACGCTCGGTCGAGGTCTGTGTCCCCCTGGCGAGTGCACCGTCCTGCGACGAGTTCACCTACGCGGTCGCCGGCCTGTTCCTGCCCTCCGATCTGGCCGGTCCCTTCGAGGTGTGTCAGGACCCGGCGGAGCCGATCGCCGTGGGCGTCGGGGTGTCGGCCGGTGAGGACGAAGTGGTCTCGGCGCGTCTGGAGCTGACCGAGGTCGCGTCTTCCGGTGACGACGAACTCGTGGTGGACCTGGTGGCCGACCCCGGAGACCTGCTGTTCCGCGGGACCGTGCCCGCCGGACGACTGGGCTTCGACACCCGCTACGACGCCGTGTTCGCCGCGACCACGGCCGGAGGTGCGACGCTACGGCTGCCACCCGAAGGTGCGTTGGAACTCTGCACCCTTCCGGCCGGGGACGAGGCCATCGCCCTGGTGTTGCCCACGGTCGAGACACGCCCCGGTGCCGAGGTCGAAGTCCCGATCGAACTGCGCGGCCTGCGGAGCTCCTTCGTGGTGTCCTATTCCATCGAGCTCGATCTCGGCGATGCCCCGGTCGACGCCGTCGTGGGTTCGCACGAGTCGACCGTCGCGGGCGACGCCCAGTGGGGTCCACCCGCGGCGTCGCTCACCGACGACGGACGTCTGTTCGTCTCGGGCGCGGGGGCCGCCCCGATCGCGACCACGGGGGTCCTGGTCCGGCTGCGGCTGCAGGTGGGTCTGGCCGGGCCGAGTGGATGCCAGCCCTCGACGATACGATCGGCGACGCTGAACGAGGGGGATCCACCCGTCGTCGAGACCATCGACGGGCAGATCTGCGTCGACACGCAGTGCGTCGATTCGAGCGTACGTCTGTGGAAGTCCGACGAACCGGTCGGCGGCGTGCAGGTGCTGCGGACCGTCGACGGGACCCAGGTCACGACCACCGCCGACGACGGGAGTTTCTCGCTCTGCGTGGGAGACGACGAGACGCTCGAGCTGGAGTTGCGCGGTCCCACGGACGACACGGTCGGGGTGTCCGCGCTGGACGCATCCCTGGTCCTGCAGTCGACGGTGGGCCTGGTCGCGCTTCCCGACCCCGACGTGGCCATAGAGAGCCCGTGTGACGACGACCCGGTCCAGCCCGACCTGTGGGCCGCCGACACGTCGGGTGACGGCACGGTGACCGCCTTCGACGCTTCGCTCATCCTGCAGCGTGTGGTGGGAATCCTCGATTCCTTCCCGGCGGGTGCCTGGCGCTTCACCTGTTCGCCCTTCCTGGTAGGGGGCGATACGGCCGTGGCCGAGCACCGCGCCGTACGCGTGGGAGACGTCAACGCGTCTTGGGTCGGCGATCCGATCCCCGCGGCCCTGAGCCGCTCCGGTGTGCAGCGGTCGTTGCACTGGCGGCCGCTCGACGACGAAGGGCTTCGCTGGGCCCTGGGGGTCGACGAGGCCGATGCGTTCCGGTCGTTGGTGTTCGCCGTCGAGGGGGCGCCCCTCGACGTTTCCGTTCGGGCTCCCGGGAACTGGTCGAGCGCGGTCCGCCGCGATGGCGCACGTCTGCGGGTGGCCGCAGCGGGAGCCCGGTCCCTGGGCGAAGGCGCCGACCTGTTGGTCCTCGAGGGCAGTGAGCCCTGGTGTCCCCGCAACGGTGCCGTCGAGCTCGACGGCGACCCCGCCACGATCACCCGACAGGGCGGTGCACGTCCGTCCACCCCGAAGAGCACGTTCGACCTGAGGATCGAACCGGAAGACGACGGATCGGGGCTCTGTGTGCGTTGGAACCTCGGCCGCGCCACAACGGGCCGGATCCAGGTCTTCGACGTGCGTGGTCGGCGTGTGACGCAGCTGCCGGTGTCGGGCGAAGTCGGGTCCACGCGGTGGATCGGCACCGACGCCGACGATCGTCGACTCGCTCGTGGAGTCTACTTCATGCGGCTGAGCACCGACGACGGCTCTGCTGTCGTCCGCAAGGTCGTCCTGGTCGATCCCTGATCGCTCCGGGGAGGACCGGCGCACCGCGTGTGCCGGTCCTCCCGGGTGCTCGATACCTCCTGCGAAAGGAACGGCATTGCGCACGCTTGCTCTGACCCTGGTGCTCCTGGCCTGTGCGGCCACCTTCCCCGGCGACGGATCGGCGCAGGACCTGCCCATCGATCTGGTCTTCGACCTGCCCGACTCGACGATCGCTCCCGGCGAGACACGCCACGTGGTCGTCGACTACTTCGGAACGGGCGGCGACGTCGAAGTGTTCGGGATCGCCCTCACGATCGAGTTCCAGAACCTCGAGATCGTCGAGGAATCGGTGCGGTCGGGGGAAGACGTACGTCCCCGCTGGGGCGATCCCATCGTCCGGATCGAAGAGGGGCAACTGCGGACCGCGATCGCCGGCGTGACCGAGATCGTCGATCCACGGTACCTGCTCGAGTTCGACGTGCGTCGGCCCGAGGTCGACGGGGAAGCACCGCCCTACGGGCTGAAGATCGTACGAGCGGTGATGAACGAGACCATCGTGGTCCGTCACGACATGCAGACGTGGGGCGAGGTGAAGTCCCACTACCAACCGCGCCGATGACCGCCGAGAGAACCCGAACGGCTCTGTGAGGCGTGTGCGCGGCGGCGGCGGCCGGTTCGGTCCGGCCGCCGTTGTGGTCGTGGGTGCTGGTCGGTACCGCGGAAGGCTACTGCTCCGCGTACTCCCGATATCGCGCCACCATGGCAGGGTCGCCGGTCTTCTCGCCGAGAGTCACGAGGGACTGCGCGGCGGCCACGGTGCGCGGGTGGTCGACACCGGATTTCTCGAGGAACACGTCGAAGGCGCTGAGCAGGGGCGCACGCGCCTCGTCGTAGCGCTCCAAGGCCATGAGCGTGACGCCGCGATCGCCGTGGGCCAGTGCCGTTCGTGGGTGGTCCGGGTCGTACATGCGTCCGGCGATTTCGAGGGCCTGGTCGAAGAGGACGAGCCCTTCGTCGGAGCGTTCGAGACCGCGAAGGGCGAGCCCTTCGTTGCGCAGCACGGCGAGCACGTCCGGGTGGTCGGTTCCGCGGACTTCGATCAGGCGCGGCCGCAGTTCGCGGTAGACGTCGACCGCGCGCTGGTTCTCGCCGGTGATCATCGCGACGGTGCCGACGTTGATGCGTGTGCGGATCGCGTCGATGTGATCGGATCCGAGATTGCGGGCGCGGATCTCGTAGGTCGTTTCGAGGGCGGCGAGGGTCTCCTCGGCGCGACCCATCCGATAGAGGACGCCGCCCCGGTTCTCGACGCAGGTGGCGTACTCGGGGTGGTCGGTTCCGAAGTGCTGCTCGTAGAGCTGCAGGGCGCGATCGAAGTCTGCGAGTGCACCCTCGTAGTCGCCGCTCTGACTGCGGTACTGGGCAGCGTTGTTCATGTACACCGCCAGCCGGGGACTGTCGGGATCGACTGTGAGCATGTGATCGTAGGCCGCGCGGGACAGGGAATCGGCGACCGCGGCGTCGCCGTCCCGCAGGACGATCAGATCGGCCCGTTGGGACAGGTTCTCGGCTCCCAGCCTCCGATCGCTTCCCTCGAGCCGCGACGCGAGGGCTTCGGTGATCGTCAGGAGCGAGTCGGCCTCGTCGAAGCGCTGGGCGTAGAGCAGACTGCGGGTGAGATACTGCCGTGCCTCGACGCGTTCGCCGAGCGAGGCCGACGGATCGTTCTCGGTCCTCTCCACGGCGGCGGTCGCCGCTTCGACGGCCTTCGGATAGTCGTTCGCCGCGCGAGCGACGCGCGACTCGAGACCGTACAGTGACGCCAACGCACGCGGATCGACCTCACCGAGGGCAGCGTGGATCTCGAGGGCGCGCGTGACCTGTTCGGTGGCCGGCACGAGCCGCCCCAGGCCGAGATAGGCATCCCCGAGCACGGTGTGCATCGACGCCTCGACGGCCGGTTGGTCGGCGAAGGACGTCGCGACCTCCTCCACCGCCGCGTCGAGGAGCTCGACGACGGTGACGTCGCGCGACCCGCCCCGCCACGGATCGGCCGACGCCAGCGTTCGCGTGAGGAAATCGTTCATCGCTTCGGCCTTGGCCGCTTCGGCGGTGGCACGGTCACGCTCGCGTGCGATCGCCGTCGCCTGCACCGTGGCGAGGACGGCGAAGGCGGCGAGTGCGAGCACGGCGCCCGTCGACATCACGACTCCGGCGCGGTGGCGCCGCACGAACTTGCCCATGCGATAGCCCGCGGTCGGTGGTCCGGCCTGGACGGGTTGGTCGTCGAGGTGGCGTTGGATGTCCTGTGCGAGTTCCGCCGGCGAAGCGTAGCGACGGTTGCGGTCCTTCTCGAGCGCACGCATCACGATCCAGTCCAGGTCACCGCGGACCTGGCCGGACAGACGTCGGGTATCGGTGCGGCGCGACTGGGTGATCTTCGTGGCGCTCGCGCCGAGCGCGGACAGCCGGGTGCTGGGCTTCGGTGGGTCCTCCTCGCGCAGGATACGGAGCATGCCCGCGAGTCCGCCGTGACGCAGTTCCTCGGCCTCGAAGGGAAGCGCTCCCACGAGGATCTCGTAGAGGATCACGCCGAGGCTGTAGACGTCGGTGCGCGTGTCGACGTCTTCGTTCGTGAGCTCTGCCTGTTCCGGACTCATGTACTCGGGCGTTCCGATCATCTGCCCGATCGACGTGGCCATGGTCTGCTCGGTGAGCTTGCGGGTCGTGGCCTTGGCCACGCCGAAGTCGATCACCTTCGGTGAGGGCTGCGCGTCGACGTCGGCCACCAGGATGTTCGAGGGCTTGAGGTCGCGATGCACGACCGACTTCTGGTGCGCGTGCCCGACCGCGTGGCAGACCTTCTGGAACAGTTCGAGCCGGGCTCTCGTGTCCAGACGTCGGCGATCGCAGTACTCGTTGATCGGCGTTCCCTGGACGTACTCCATCGCGAAGAAGGGGCGTCCGTGTGGAGTCGTGCCCGCGTCGAAGACCCGTGCGATGCACGGATGATCCATCAAGGCGAGCGCCTGTCGTTCGGCCTCGAACCGCGCGAGCACTTCGCGCGAATCCATACCCGCCTTGATCAGTTTGAGGGCGACGGTTCGCCGGATCGGGGCCGCCTGGTCGGCCTTCCAGACCTCGCCCATGCCCCCGGTTCCGATCCGATGGCGGAGCACGTAGGGTCCGAGTCGAGCACCTTCATGGGCGCTGGGGTCGGCGGCCTGCGGCGAGCCCGGGTTCTCGCCGGAGGAATGCAGGGTGCGATCGTCGTTCATCCGCGGATTCTACCGCTCGGGGGCCGAAGAGCCCAGCGCTTTGGTCATCGGCCTTCGGATTCCGATTCTGCGGGCCGCGACGTCTCCTCGAGCAGATAGAGGAACGACTCGAAGGGCCGGCCCGTCTGCGCACCCAGCCCGGTCTCGCACGTGAGGTTCGAGCTGACGAATCGCTGCGCTCCGGCAGCCTCGAGGTCGCCCTTCTCCCGTCTCAGCGCGCTGGCCGAGAGTTCGGGGAAGATCAACCCGCGATCGCCGGCCGTGGCACAGCACGCCAGGTTCTCGGGCACGATCACCTGCCGGCTGGCCGCGTCGACGCAGGCCACCAGGTCGGTATCGGCGCCGAAGTGGCGCGCGGCGCAGTTCGGGTGCACGAAGGCGACGGCATCGGTCGGTTCGATGGTGAGCCGCGGCACGAGGGTCTCCCGCGCGAAGCGGGTCACGTCGCGGAGGTCGAGGTCTTCCCACTGTCGGCGGGCCGCGCCCTCCAGCGTCTGCCCGTTCTCCAATGCGGCGTGCGTGCACGACGACGCGTCGATCACCACGGGGACCCGTCCGCCGTCGCTCAGCTCGTGCAGTCGGCCCACCAGATCCGCGAGCAAGTCGATCGAAGCGGCCGCGTGACCCTTCGACGCCATCGCCAGCCCGCAGCACGCGCCTCCGAGGGCGGCGGGGGCCCAGGCCCGGACGCCGGCGCGTTCGCAGAGCGTGAGCAGGATCTCGGTCTGTGACGCGTCGTGACCGCGGGGTCGGCCCATGATCCGCGAGACGCAGGTCGGGAAGACGATGGCCTCGGGCGCGGCCGGCGGCGCATCGGTCATGAAGTCCAGGCTTCGAGGCGCGTGCGGTTGCGACGGCACCCAGTCCGGCAGTTGCCAGCCGGTGACCTTCCTGGCCACGGCGACCGCTCCCCGCACGGCTCCGGCACCGAGAACCCCTTCGAGGGCGTGGGCGCTCCGCACACCGAGGCGCATGGCGGTCTCCGTCGTCCGCGCGTTGTCGACGATCCAGCGGGCGATGCGGTGCCGGCCGGTTCCGTTCTGCTCGTCGCGTAGCCGCTTGACCATGTGGCCGGTGTCGATGCCCACCGGACACGCCGTCGAACACAGGCCGTCGGCAGCACAGGTGTCGAGCCCGGCGTAGTCGTAGTCGGCGAGCAGCGAGTCGATCGTGCGATCGATCGCCGGACCGTCGCCATTCGCCAGTGGACGGGCGTGACGGAGCCGCTCGACGTGGCGCAACACGGCGATCCGCCGGCGTGGTGAAAGGGTGAGGTCGACGCTCGGACACACCTTCTCGCAGAATCCGCACTCGACACAGGCATCGACCTCCGGAGCGGCCGAGGGCAGATGCTTGAGATTCTGCAGATGACAGGTGGGGTCGTCGTTCAGGACGACCCCGGGATTGAGCACGCCGTCGGGGTCGAAGATCGCCTTCAGACGTTTCATGACGGCGAGCGCCTCGGATCCCCACTCGGCTTCGACGAAAGGTGCGATGTTGCGCCCCGTGCCGTGCTCGGCCTTCAGGGCACCACCGAGGCGATGTGCGATGAGCTCGACGAGGTCGTCCATGAAGTCGGCATAGCGTCGGGTGGCGATCTCGTCGTCGAAGCGCTGCGTGATCACGAAGTGCAGGTTCCCGTCCTTGGCGTGGCCGAAGATGATCGAACCACCGTAGCCGTGACGATCGAAGAGCTGTTGCAGACCCTCCACGCATTCGGGAAGGCGATCGACGGGCACGGCCACGTCCTCGATGATCACGGTCGTCTCGGCCGCGCGGACGGCACCGACGGCGGGGTAGAGACCCTTGCGGGCCTTCCAGATCAGGGCCTGCCGTGCGACGTCACGGGTGAACTCCGCGGGGCGGGCCAGGTCGATCTCCGCCACGGCGGCGGTGATCGCCGTCTGCAGGGCCGCGAGCTCCTCCTCCGTGGCCACCTGGTATTCCACGAGAAGGGCGGACGAGCCGTCGTGGAAGGTGACGTCTTGGCCGAGGAGTTCACGGGCGACATCGTCCACTGCGGCCAGGCTCGCCCGGTCGAAGAACTCGACCGCCCGTGCTCCCGACCCGGCGAGAACCCGGGTGGCCTCCGCCGCCTGCGCCGGAGAGTCGAAGAGCATGAAGCTGGTCGTCTTCACCGGATAGGTCGGAAGGGTCTCCAGCGTCGCCTCGGCGATGAAAGCGAGCGTGCCTTCCGACCCGATCAGCAGCCGCGGCAGGATGTCGATCGGCTCCTCGTGGTCGATGAGCGCGTTGAGCGCGTAGCCGGTCGTGTTCTTCTGGCGGTACTTGGTGCGGATGCGCTCGGTGAGCTTCTCGTCGGCGAGGACCTCGGCGCGCACACGGCGTAGACCTTCGGCCACCTGCGGCGCCTCGCGCTCGAGCGTGGCGGCGGCGTCCGGCACGCCGGTGTCGATCAGCGTGCCGTCGGCGAGCAGGACCTTCGCCGAAGCGATCGTGTGGTAGGCGTTCTCGTCCACGCCGCAGCACATTCCACTGGCGTTGTTCGCGAGGATGCCTCCCATCATGCAGCTGTCGATCGAGGCCGGGTCGGGGCCGATCCGGCGTCCGAAGGGCACGAGGAACCGGTTCACCTGGGCCCCGATGACGGCCGGCTGGACGCGGACGTACGCACCGTCGTCGAGGGCGTCGATCTCTTCCCAGGCGCGCGACAGCACGACGAGAATCCCGTCGGTGACCGCTTGACCCGACAGACTCGTTCCCGCCGCGCGGAAGGTGACGGGCACGCCGAACTCGTGGCCGACCCCGACTACGCGACGGACCTCGTCGACGTCGATCGGATGCACGACGGCGCGCGGCAACAGATGATAGAAGCTGGCGTCACTGGCCCAGGCCACGAGGTCGATCGGTCGCGTCTGGACGCGTTCGGCATCGGCCACGGCCGTGCGAAGGGCGTCGTGCAGCCGGGCGACGCCGGGGTCGGCCTCGGTCGCCGTGACGGGGATCACGTTGGATGCATCCATGGTGGACCTCGCGATCAGAACGTGTCGGGGAAGGCGACCAGCATGAGCAGCGAAGCGACGATGCCCACCACCAGACCGTAGACCAGGAAGGGCCAGACCGTCCGCCGGAGGATGACCCCTTCACGGCCGGACAGACCGACCACCGCGCACACGGCCACGATGTTGTGGATGCACACCATGTTGCCCATCGCCCCGCCGACCGCCTGCGCGGCAACGGTGATCGTACGCGAGAGTCCGAGTTCGGTGGCCACGCCCCACTGGAACTCGGCGAAGAGCAGATCGCTGACCGTGTTGGAGCCAGTGATGAACGAACCGAGTCCGCCGATGAACGAGGCCACGACCGGCCAGGCGTTGCCGACGGTCGCCGCGACCACCTCGGCCAGCGCCAGGGGCATCGAGGGCAGTCCCTGCGGGTTCGTCGCCGACAACCGGAAGATCGAGACCAGCGCCACCGCGAAGACCAGCGCGATCGCCGGATTCTTCATCTTGGCGACCGACTCGCCCCACGCCGCCCGCACGGCGGGGCCCGGCATGCGGTGCAGCCCGATCGTCAGCAGCGCGACCAGCACGAAGGGTATCGTCCCCGGTAGGTAGAGGATCGCGATCGCATTGTTGACGTTCTCGAAGCCGAGGATGCCGTCGAAGGGGATCGCCACGCCGCTCAACACGTCCTTCAGTCCGAGCTCCGGGATCCGGGTCACCACCAGGATCGCGCCGATCAGCACGTAGGGCAGCCAGGCCCGGAACTGCGACATGCGCGGCTTCAACTCGCCGGAGGTGTCGGCGGTGATCTCGCCCGTCCAGTCGGCATCCCATCCGGTGCGTGGGCCGAAGTCCCACGTTTCGGCGGGGACGAACCAGCCCTTCTTCGCACCCAGGACGATCACGCCGAGGCCCACCAGGCCGCCGATCAGCGACGGGAACTCGGGGCCGACCAGCCAGGCGAAGGCCAGGTAGGGGACCAGGAAGGACACGGCCGCGAACACGCAGAAGCGCCACGCGCGCAGTCCGGGAGCCCACGATCGCTCGGGCCCGAACGACCGGGTCATGAAGCCGAGAACGAAGATCGGCAGCAGGATGATCATCGGCGCGTGGAGCACGGTCGCCCACTGCCCGACGAGCGCGTTGAAGCCCTCGACCGAATCGAAGGGAAGCCCGGGAACGTCGGCGGCGATCGCGCGCTCGACCAGTGGGTGCACGTAGCGGAGCCCCAGGACGATCGGTGTCCCCACGGCGCCGAAGGTCACCGGGAAGGAGTTGAAGACCAGGCACACCACGGCCGCCGCGAGGGGAGGGAAGCCGAGCGAGATCAACAGAGGGGCGGCGAGAGCGGCGGGAGTGCCGAAGCCGGCGGCGCCCTCGACGAAGGCCGTGAACATGTAGCCGATGATGATCGCCTGGATCCGGGCGTCGGGTGTGACCTGTTGCATTCCCCACTGGATCGTCTCCATCCCGCCGCTGGCCTTGAGCGTGTAGAGGATGACGATCGCACCGAAGACGATGATCAGGACGCTCACCGCTGTCACGACGCCGTGCAGCGAGAGGGCGGCCACGTACAGGAGTTCGAGGTCCCAACCGATCAGGGCTCCGGCGACGGCGGCCAGCCAGGCGAGCGGCATGGCACGGGTGGCCGGCCAGCGGAACCCGACCATGAGGACCAGCGCGACGAGGATCGGGAGCAGGGCGAGAAGAGCGAGCACGAAGGGGTCCTTTCGTCCGCCGCGACCGTAGGGTCGCGGGTGCGGGGGAGCGGACCGGGACGGCCACGGGTCGTCCGTGTGGACGGATGCGGCGAAGTGCCGGGGCGACGTCGGCGAGAGGCCGTCGGACAGGAGAATTCCACGGTAGGCCGTCGTGGCCGCGATGTCCAAGGTGGGGGACGGTCCATCACGGGTTCACATGAGCCGGTCTCATTCCGATTTCGTGAGACTTCCGGATGAGTGCTTTCGTCGAGGCAGGACAACCGTGAATGTCCACGACATTCCTGGCCCGTCAGGACGCTTCCCCCGTTCTCTCGCACCGGCTCGTGTCGGGCTCGCGCACCCCATCCCACGGGAGGGATCCCACATGCCGTCCGGACCCCTGGACATACTCACCACTCGCCCGGCCCGGCGTCCGATCGGACTCGCGGTGCTCTTGGCCTTGACCCTCTCGCCCGTGCTCGCGACGGCCCAGACGATCGACGTCGGGGGCTTCGTCAAGTCGTCGTACTACTACGACACTCGTCAGATCGCCGGTGCGCGAGAGGGCGACTTCGTGCTGTACCCAAAGCCGGAGGAACCGGTCGACGGCGAGGACGCGAACTCGACCGACAACCTGCTCTTCTTCCCGCTGTTCTCGCGCATCGCCTTCGCCGTGGGCGATCTGCCCTCGGTCTTCGGGGCAGAGGTCACCGGTCGCATCGAAGGGGACTTCCACGGAGCCAGCAACGACGTGCTGAACAGCTATCGTCTGCGTCGCGGGTACGTGAAGTTCTCCTGGGATCGGCACGAGGCGCTCTTCGGAATGGAGTGGTCGCCGACCTTCCTCGAGACCTGGCCGCGTACGGCCGCGACGGAAGCCGGCGTTCCGTACCACACCTTCTCACGGCTGCCCCAGGCGCGCTGGACCTACCGGCCCGACGGTTTCAAGGTCATCCTCCTGGCTGCGCAGGAACGGGACGCCTTCGCCGAACTCAGCGGACTGAAGTCGGCGCAGCAGGCCGGTCTTCCCATGTTCATGGCCTTCGCCGGGATCGAACGCGAGACCCTGCGCCTCGGCGCCGGGGCGTGGACGAAGTGGGTCCGCCCGACCCTCACCGCCGACCGGTTCAATGCCATGGCCTATCAGAGCTACGTCACCTGGTCGCCGTCGCCGTTCACCTTCCGCGCGAAGGTGACCTACGGGGAGGACCTGGCCGACCAGATCATGACGGGCGGATACGTGGTCGACGACACCGGAGAGGCCGTCTCGTTGCGGACGCTGGCCGCGTGGGGTGAGATCGAGACGAATCGAGAGGGCCTGAACCTCGGCTTCTTCGGCGGTTGGTTCACCAACCTGGGCGCGGGCGAGACCGTCGACGTCGCCGAGCTCGTCGACGATCCGGCAGATCCGGCGCGCAACGTGTTCGTGCGTGGGCTCACCATCGACCGCGGCTTCCGCGTGGCGCCGCGGGCCACCTACGACGTGGGACGGGTGCGCTTCGCCCTGGAGCTGCAGATCGACGACGCGGTCTACGCCTCGGCCCTCGATTCCGAACTCGCACCCGACCCGGCGGACGACGACGACTCGGTGACCAATGTTCGCACCGACTTCTCGGTGTTCCTGTTCTTCTAGTCGCGCGGGTCGTCACCCGGGGGGGCGGGTGGAGGCACCCGGGAACAGCGGCCGAGCCGGGGGCTCGACCTCTTGGCCGGAATGGTGGAGAATCGACCCCGCCGGTGTCCCGCGGGCGACACGGACTGCGTGACCGGCCGGGCTTCGGCGAGCGGGCGCGGGCGAAGACCGGGTTCCACGTTCCAACCGCGGTAGGTCTCTTCGGCCATGAAGCTTCGACATCTGCCGCGGGCCTTCGTGCCGACGCTGCGGTATCTACCCCTGCACTTCGATTCCCGCCGTCATGAGGTCTACGTCCATGGCCTGAAGCGTTCCGGCAATCACGCGGTCATCAACTGGATGATCCGCCAGGCCCGCGGTCCCGTGGCGTTCCTGAACAATGTCGAACCCGGCCGTTCGTTCCTGCGCCCCGCCGACAAGGTCATCGTGCCGGGCAACGGCAACGGTGCGGCTCCCCTGGTCATCGCGTCGTACGAGGACAAGGAACTCGCAGAGATCTCCGGACACCCACGAGAACGACGTCGCCGCGCGACGGGTGCCCACGTGGTCGAGCTGCTCGTCCTTCGTGATCCGTTCAACACCTTCGCCAGTCGCCATCGCCGCAAGCATCGCCCCTTCTGCCACGATCGCGCCTACCGCGAGTGGGTGAAGGCGCAGTGGAAGGACTACGCACGGGAATTCCTGGGCGAGACCGATCACCTTTCCTTCGGTCGCGTGGGTGTCGACTACAACCGGTGGTTCCGCGACGTCGACTACCGCCGCGCCCTGGCCGAGCGTCTCGATCTTCCGTTCAGCGACGCGGGCATCCGTGACGTGCCCGACTACGGCGGTGGCAGCTCCTTCGAGGGAACCGGATCCGACGGACGGGCCGACCGCATGGCGGTCATGGATCGCTGGAAGGAACTCCTCGACGACCAGGCCTTCGTCGATCTCTTCCGCGGCGACCACGAGCTGTTCGAACTCTCGCGGCGCATCTTCGGAGATCTCGAAGGCACCGAAGCCCTCGTGCGGGGTTGATGGGCGCGACCCGGAGTGGGTCTCGCGGCCCGGCCGGAGACCGGCGGGGCTAGTGGTCTTCGCCGCTCCGCTGGCAGAGCTCGAGCAGGATCCCGCCCGTCGCCTTCGGATGCACGAAACCGATGTGCGCGCCGCCCGCGCCGGTACGCGGCTCTTCGTCGATCAGGCGCACGCCGACCTCCTTCAGCGCGCCGAGTGCCCGGGCGCAGTCGGTGGCGCGCAGGGCCACGTGGTGCAGACCCGGGCCGCGCTTCTCGATGAACTTCGCGATGGGGGAGTCGTCGCCGGTGGGCTCGAGCAGTTCGAGATGACCCTTGCCCAGGTCGAAGACGGCGACCCTCACGCGGTCGGTCGCGACCTCGTCGTGGTAGAGCAGGGGCAGGCCGAGCAGGTCGCGGTACAGAGGCACCGACTCGTCGAGGCTGCGCACGGCCACGCCGATGTGGTCGAGGCCGGTGGTGAGCGGCCGGACGTCGTCGGGCAGGGTGTCGAGCACCCGCTGCACGCGGTCGAGATCGATCGTGGTCATGGTCGGGCCTCCTCGGGGTGTCGTCAGGGTGGGATCAGTCGTCCGATTCGGCAAGGCGCACGAGCAGGACATTGCTCTCCACGCTCTGCCCGGCGCTCACGAGGATCTCCTCGACCACGCCGTCGCCGGGGCTGGCGAGCTCGTTCTGCATCTTCATGGCCTCGAGCACGAGCAGGGGCTGGCCGCGCTCCACGGTGTCGCCGACGGCGCACTTGAGTTCGACGACGAGGCCCGGCATGTCGGCGCGGAGTTCACGCGCGGTGGCCCCGCCGGCGTCGACGTCCGCGGCGGCCGCACCGAGTTCGTCGTAGAGGTGCACCAGACCGCCCTTGCCGTTGACCAGCGCGCGCAATGCGGTGTCGGTGCGCGCGGTGAGGTCGACCAGGTACATGCGCCCGTCCAGACGCACGGACACGGTCCGACCGCCGTCGAGCACGATCGCGTCATCGATCTGCTGACCGTCGCTGGTCTCCACCCACACCTGGCCGCTGCCGTCGCGCACGAGCGTGGCCACGGTCTCGCGGTCCTCGGTGCGGACGATGTACTTCTTGCGCAGTTCCACGGCGTCCTCCCGGTTCAGGTACGGTTGCGGTGGTTCATGAGCGCGCGGCCCACGTGGCCCCAGCGCGACAATTCGGGCGGGGCCGAACCGGTGGCGTGGGACGCCTCGCCCACGCCGGCCTCGACCAGCGCGAGCGCGGCGGCCATGACGTCGTACTCGTCGTCCTGCAGGAAGGCCTTCAGCTCCTCGGGGTCGAAGCCGTCGAGCAGGCGGGTGGAGTAGCGGCCACGGCGGAACTCCTCGTGCTGCACCACCCAGCGGTGCAGGGCCACGTTGTGGACGAAGCCCAGCAGGCGGTACTCGTCGAGCGCGCGTCGGCTGCGCGCCAGGCAGGCCTCACGGTCCTCGCCGAACACGATGAGCTTCGAAAGCATCGGGTCGTAGTGCAGCGGGACGGTGTAGCCCTCGCGGATGCCGAGGTCGTTGCGGATGCCCGCACCTTGCGGCGTGCGCAGGCGCAGTACGGTGCCCAGACTCGGCGCGAAGTTGTTGAAGGGGTCCTCGGCGTAGATCCGGAACTCCATGGCGTGGCCGCGCTGGTGCAGGTTCTCCTGCCGCCAGGGCAGCTCGCGGCCGGCCGCGACCTCGACCTGCGCGCGCACCAGGTCGACGCCGACGACCTCCTCGGTCACGGGGTGCTCGACCTGCAGACGCGTGTTCATCTCGAGGAAGTAGAAGTCGTCGTTCTCGTCGGCGATGAACTCGACGGTGCCGGCGCCGTGGTAGTCGACCGCGCGCGCGGCGTCGACGGCGGCGGCGCACAGACGCTGCCGGGTGTCCTCGTCGATGCTCGGACTCGGGCTCTCCTCGATGACCTTCTGGTGGCGCCGCTGCACGCTGCACTCGCGCTCGAACAGGTGCACCACGTTGCCGTGCGTGTCGCCCATCACCTGCACCTCGAGGTGCCGCGGGCGCTCGATGAACTTCTCGACGAAGATCGACGGATCGCCGAAGGCGCTGCGGGCCTCGCCCATGGTGCGGTCGAGCGCCGAGGGCATCTCCTTGGCGCTCTGGACCACGCGCATGCCCTTGCCGCCGCCGCCCGAGGCGGCCTTGAGCAGCACCGGGTAGCCGATGCCCGCGGCCACCTCGATCGCGCGGTCGGGATCGGCCACCGGCTCGGTCAGGCCGGGCACGACCGGCACGCCGGCCTCTTCCATGATCTCGCGCGCGGAGAGCTTGTTGCCCATCGAACGCATCGATTCCGGCGTGGGGCCGATGAACGTGAAGCCGGCGTCGACGCAGGCCCTGGCGAACTCGGCGTTCTCGCTGAGGAAGCCGTAACCGGGATGGATCGCATCGACCTTCGCGGTGCGGGCCGCCTCGAGCACGCGCTCGATCGACAGGTAGCTCTCGCTGCTGGGGCCGGGCCCGACGGGGTAGGCCTCGTCGGCGAAGAGCGTGTGCCGCGCGGTGCGGTCGGGTTCGGAGTAGATCGCGCAGGCGACGATACCCATCTCGCGCAGCGTCGACTGCACGCGGATGGAGATCTCGCCGCGGTTGGCGATGAGGACCTTGCGGAACGGTGGTGGGGTGACGGCACTCATAGCGGCAGGTTCCCGTGCTTCTTGCGTGGCAGCTCCTGGCGCTTGTTGCGCAGCGAGCGCAGCGCGCTGATCAGACGTGGACGCGTGTCGCGCGGCTCGATGACGTCGTCGAGATAGCCGTGGCCGGCGGCCACGTAGGGATTCGCGAAACGCTCCTGGTACTCGGCGATCTTCTCCTGGCGCAGGGTGTCGGGATCGTCGGCGGCCTCGATCTCGCGGCGGTACAGGATGTTCACCGCGCCCTCGGGGCCCATGACGGCCAGCTCGGCGGTGGGCCAGGCCACGTTCCAGTCGCCGCGGATGTGCTTCGAGCTCATCACGTCGTAGGCGCCGCCGTAGGCCTTGCGCGTGATCACGGTGAGCTTGGGCACCGTGGCCTCGCAATAGGCGTACAGGAGCTTCGCGCCGTGTTTGATCAGCCCGCCGAACTCCTGCTCGGTGCCGGGAAGGAATCCGGGAACGTCCTCGAAGGTCACCAGCGGTACGTTGAAGCAGTCGCAGGTGCGGACGAAGCGCGCTCCCTTGATGCTCGCGTCGATGTCGAGCACGCCGGCCAGCACCTTGGGCTGGTTGGCCACGATACCGACGCTCTGTCCACCCAGACGCGCGTAGCCGATCACGATGTTCCCCGCGTAGTCGGGCTGGATCTCGAGGAAGTCGCCGTCGTCGACCACGCAGCGGATGACGTCCTTGATGTCGTAGGGCTGCTTCGAGCTGTCGGGCACGATCTCGTCGAGCCGGGGATCGCGCCGGTCGAGCGGATCATGACAGGTGAGCAGCGGCGGGTCCTCGAGGTTGTTCTGCGGCAGGAAGCCCAACAGCTTCTTGATGAACAGCAGGCATTCCTGGTCACTGCTGGCCATCGCGTGGGCCACGCCGCTCTTCGTGCTGTGCGTGGCCGCGCCGCCGAGTTCCTCGAAGGTCACGTCCTCGTTGGTGACCATCTTGATCACGTTCGGGCCGGTCACGAACATGTGGCTCGTGCCCTCGACCATGATCGTGAAGTCGGTGATCGCGGGCGAGTACACCGCGCCGCCCGCGCAGGGACCCATGATGGCCGAGATCTGCGGCACCACACCGCTGGCCATGGTGTTGCGCCAGAAGACCTCGGCGTAGCCGGCCAGGCTGAGCACGCCCTCCTGGATGCGCGCGCCGCCCGAGTCGTTCAGGCCGATCACGGGCAGGCCGTTGTCCATGGCGAAGTCCATCAGCCGGCAGATCTTCCAGGCGTTCGACTCGCTCATGCTGCCGCCGAACACCGTGAAGTCCTGCGCGAACAAGGCCACGGGGCGGCCGTCGACGCGGCCGACGCCGGTGACCATGCCGTCGCCCGGCGGGCGGTTGTTCTCGAGCCCGAACTCGTGGCTGCGGTGGGTCACGAAGACGCCACTCTCGTCGAACGAGCCCTCGTCGACGAGCAGGTTGATCCGTTCGCGAGCCGTGAGCCGGCCCGAGGCGTGGATCTTCTCGATGCGTTCGGGACCGCCGCCTTCGAGTGCCTTCTCTCGTTGCCGGCGCAGCTCTTCGATCTTCTTGCGGACGATGTCGCCCATGGCTGCCGCCTCCTCCGCGGGTGAACGGGACGGATCGGCCCGCCGCGAGCCGGCGCGGCGCGACCGACGGCCGAGCATAGCAGTGGAGGCGACGGGACCCCAGCCCGATCGGACGCTATTCGACGACCAGCACGGAATTGCGGCCGCCGAATCCGTCGTCGACGGCCTCGGGGTTCGACGGATCGGCGATCCACCGGCTGCCGTCGACGGCGAACTTGTACTCGAAGCGGCCCGGCTGCAGGCGGACCTTGGCCTGCCAGCGGCCGTCGTCGCGGCGGACCATGCGTGTGGCCGTCGGCGACCAGCCGTTGAAGCTGCCGACCACGCTCACCGAGCCGGCGTCCGGGGCATCGAAGGTGAAGGGCACCAGGCGCATGCTCTCACGGTCGAGGGTCCGCGTGTCCTGCTCGTCGGCGTCCTGGGTGCGGGTCAGGTAGGCGTACTGGTCCAGCAGGCTCTCGAGCGCGTTGGACACGCCGCGAAGGGGCTGGCCGTCGATGTCGCGGACCTCGATCCGCGCGCGTGCCGGTCGACGTCCAGGGGCGTGGAGCTTCACCAGCAGGAAGTTGGTGCCCGCGTCGAAGCGGACCTCGGCCTCGTCGTCGCCACCCCAGGCCGCCGTGCGTCCGACGAGCCGGCCGTTCACCCGGGCCGTGGCCGCGGCGTTCGACTCGAGCCGGATCACCGACTCGCGGCTGCCGGTGGTGAAGGCGGTGAACACGTAGTGCACCGCCTCGGGATCGTCGGAGTCGGACAGGCGGATCCAACCGTCGGCACCGACGCGGGAGGAGGGCAGCCGGCTCCAGCCCACGGTCCGCATCACGCCATCGAAGCGTCGCGCCAGGTCGATGCTCCGGTCGGGCGCGTACTCGTGGTCGACGGGTACTTCGCCCCGGGGCTCCAGGGGGCCGAGACGCAGCCACTGGAAGGGGACCGAGGCCCGAGTCCTCGCCGACGCCACCTGGTCGCGGTCGTCGAAGAGATCGAATCGCACGGGATGGAGGGCGGGGCCACCGTTCGGGTCGGGTCGGAGTTCGACGTCCCAGACGTACGCCGCCCCCGCCTCGACCACGAAGTCGTGCTGCATGCCGGGATCGACCTCGAAGGACACCGGTGCTTCGACCTGCAGACGGGCGTGGACAGGGTCGGCCACTTGGCTCGTGACCTCGGCGCGATAGGTGAGCGCCCGTCCGCGGCGCCCGAGGGCGACCACGCGCAGTTGGAGGGGATCGACCACGGCCACCGCCGGTGGCAGACGCAAGGCGCCGGGCAGGCCCTCGACCACCGCCTGCCACAGGCCGATCCGGTCGGGAGTCGTGCCGAGACCGGAGGTCCAGGTGTCGCCCTCGCGGACCAGTTCCACCGGACGCGCGGGCAGGACACGGCGACCGTCGGTCCACAGGACACGGGCCATGAGGGTGTCGGCGGCGCCCGGCACGGCGCGGGTCGTCTCGATCCGCAGGGCCGCCGGGTCGCCGCGACCGATCACGGCCGGCTCGATCCGACCGCGCCAGGGCGAGCGTGGGTGGGCGCCCAGGTGATGGGCCACCACGTCCTCGGTCAGCAGATCGAGGGCGCGCGACTGCCAGAGTCCGGCGTCGACGTCGCTCCAGCGGAAGACGGATCCCTCGCGGGCGATCGGCTGGCGGCCGGCGCGCCGTTCGGACCACAGCAGGGCATGCTCGCCGGGATCCTGCGCGCGCCAGGCCGCGAGCAGGGCGGTGAGATCGGACACCAGGCGATCACGCGCCGCGTCGTCGCCGTGGGCGACGACCGAGTCGACGCGGGCGGGCAGGGTCTCGGATCGGGCGCGTGACAGCACGCCCATGCGATCGAGGGCGTGCACCGCCGCGCGGGCGCGCTCGAGAGGGCGAGGGGCCAGGGCCCCGGTGCGCAGCGTCGGCTCGTGGGCTCCGAGGCGCAGGCGCAGGGTTCCTTCGGTCCGCAGGCCGGCGGCGTCGAGGGCCTCGCGCACGGTGCGCGACAGCGCGACGTCGGCGAGACGATCGATCCCGGCACGGATCAGTCCCGCCATGATCTGCGGGTCCAGGACGCGCAGGCCCGGGTCGTCGCCCCAGCCGAGCAGTGTCTCGGCGCGCTCGAGCGCGTGGATACGGTCGGCTCCGTCGACGTCGTCGACGTCCCGGGGAACACGCCCGGTCCACAGTCGCCATTGGGTTTCCCGGGCGGTCGCCGGGGCGACGGGCAGTCCGGTGGCCAATGCCACCGCGGTCGAGATCCCCAGCGCGCGGCGGCGGGCACCGAGCGAGTCGAGATCGGTGTGGGCTCCGACGTGGCCGTCCAGCAGGAGGCGCTGCAGTCGATCCTCCAGCCGTGCGTGGTCGGTCCACCACACGAGGGCGTCGTAGGGCTGGTCCAGAGATCCGGCCAGACGCGCCAGGGCCGCCAGTTGTACCAGCTCGAGGCTCGCGTGGGCCGCCAGGACCGCGCCCTGGTGGCCGGTTCCGACCGGCACGGTGGCGGCGTCGACCGACCACAGACCGCGTCCCCGGGAGTCCCATCGGGCACCGGTCCAGAAGTGCCACCGCGCGAACGCGGTGTACAGGGTCTCGCGTCGTCCGGCAGTCAGCGTGGAGTCCGCGGACACGCTCGCCACGAGCAAGGGCAGTTGGGCGGGGTTGAAGCCTCGGGCCAGGCTGTCGCGCCGGTCGGTCGCACGGTCGAGCGAGGCCGCGGCGAAGCCGTCGAGCGGGTGCACCGAGGCGTCGGCCCGGGCCACGCCGGCCGCGACGGCCGAAACGACCAGCGCCAGCGCGTAGGCGGTGAAGACGCGGCCCAGGCGGCGGCGCGCGCGGCGCTCGGAACCGGTTCGGCCTCCCATCGTGCGTTCCACGATGCGCTCCCGGGCGGGACGCGGCTTCGTGCGCGCCCCGCCGTCACTTGCAAGTTCATGCGGGAACGCCGGTTGGGTGTTCCTTCACGATGGCGTTCCCGATCCCGGAACAAGTCTGCAAGACACGAGCCAGCGGTCCGGATTCCTGCGGGAGCGGCGATCGTGGCGGTTCCGGGGCCGTGGGAGGGGGGAAGGATCGACCCTCACGAGACGTCCTGGGAAACCATGGGACCGTTCGCAGCCGGACCAGTGCATTCGTACATTGACCATCTACCATTGCGGCATTGCGTTCCTGTACACTTGTCCTCGACAGACGCCACACCAGCGCAGTGCCACAGCTACCACGGAGTCGCATCCATGCTGGTCCGACGCAGAGGAGCTCTGCTCCTCGCCCTCGTAAGCCTGTTCCTCGTCGCCACGGCGCCGCTCGCCGAGGCGACCACTCCCGACCTCAAGTTGCAGCGGGCCAAGCAGGCCGATCGCGACGGATATTCGCCTTCGCTCCTGCTCCGGGCCGCTCAGATCGCCGAGGTCGAGCCCAACGACATTCCCGCGGACGCGCAGGAGATCGCGGTCGGTGACGTCGTCGATGCCGGGGTTCCCGACGGAGACGTCGACTGGTTCCGGATCGACGCCAGCACGGAGACCTGGGTCGCGGTCTCGACCGCACCGATCGACGGCAGCGTCACCGACACCGTGCTCGAGCTCTTCGAGTCCGACGGCACGTCGTTGATCGCCACCGACGACGACGCCGGTGTCGGTCTCTACTCGGCGTTGACCGGGATCACGGTCCCGGACGACGGGGTGGTCTACGCCCGGATCACCCGCTTCTCGAGTGTCGGCGACGACGCCTACCGCCTCGCGGTGGAGCCGTCGGATGCGCCGCCCGCACCACCGGTGAACGACCTGCCCGAGACCGCCGAGGTCCTCGAGGGGTGCAACGTGGTGGTGCAGGGGACGACGGTCGGCGCCACGAACCAGCTCGACGTGCTGGCCTGCGTGAATCCCGACGCCCTCGGCGGCGACGTCTACTACCAGGTCGAGGTCCCGTACAGCTACCAGCTGACGATCCAGATCGAGCCCGACGGTGCCTTCGATCCCGCCGCCTATCTGTTCGCCGATCCCACGGATCCGGCCGGCAGTTGCGTGGCGGGGATCGACGAGGCCTTCACGGGCGAGAACGAGACGCTCCTGTTCACGAACGAGAGCGCCGACGAGCTGCCCGTGACCCTGTACCTGGCGATCGACGGATGGGATCCGCAGCGCGCGGGTTCGTTCAGCGCCGCCCTTTCCTGCGACTTCGTCGTCGACACCGGCGACGAGAGTTTCGGGAGCCTGAAGGCCCGCTTCTGATCCACGGGGGTGGACTCGGGGGGACGACGGGGAGGGTGCGTCGAGCGCGTGCCTTCCCCGCCACCCGCCGCACCGCTTCCGGAGACGACCTCGCATCGCGGCGCGTGCCGCGTCGCCAACTCATCGACAGGAGCAAGACGATGTTTTCGAACCTGCACTCGACGCGGAGCCTCGCGGTCGCCCTGCTCGCGGTGATCGCCGTCGGTGCCGGCCTCGCTCCCGCGGCGCAGGCGCAGTCCGATGCGACCCTGCGTGTCGTGAGCGAGACCTTCGCGTTCCAGGACGACACCGTGTTGACCGTGGACGTCGAGATCGACGGCACCGTCGAACTGGCCGGCCTGGACTTCGTGATCTCGTATCCCGAAGAGCTCGTGCCGGCCGAGACCGAGGCCACGCTCGATTCGGAGCTGTGGAACTCGGTGCTGGTCAACTACGACCGGGACGACGCGACGTACTCGCCGGAGCCCGGCCGCGCCCTGATCTCGGCCGCCGCGGCGAGCGCCACGAACGTGGCCTCGGTCAGCGGTCGCGTGGTCACCCTGAACGTTCCGGTGACCTGTCTGGGCAACGCCCAGCAGTTCCCCGAGGGACGTGACGTCACCTTCGAGCTGATCGCCGTCGACGCCACGCGCGTCGCCGACGACCAGGACGGCGACGGACTCGACGACGTGGTCGGCGTCGTCGTCGCCACCGAGGACGGCATCATCAACCTGAACTGCACCACGGTCTCGTCCGACGACGCGTCGTTCGGGACCCTGAAGTCCTTCTTCGGCGCGTCGACGGAAGTGAGGTAGCACCATGCCGAGCATCATCCCCCGCATCGATCTCGTCCGGCTGGCCGCGGTCTGCATGATCGGGTTGGGCCTGATCGCGACCGGTGCCACCGAAGCCGGGGCACAGGCTCGATCGGCCACGCTGACCACCGGCAGCGCCACCGCCGGTCCCGGTGACTCGATCGTCGTTCCGCTGAGCATCGGCGAGCTGATCGGCACCAGCGAGCTCGAGGTGATCAAGCTGGCCGTGGAGTTCGACTCGGCGCTGCTCGAGGGCGTCGACGCCGTTCCCGGCGCCGCGATCGCAGGTTGGCCGGCTGCCGACCTCGACGTGCAATTGCTCGAGGGACGGGTCGTCGTCAGCGCCGTGACCGACACGCCGGTCGCGCTGACCGAGGGCGAGTTGTTCTCGCTGCAGCTCCAGGTCCGGGACGAGGTGCTCGACGGCGCCTCGACGCAGTTCGACATCGTGGGGGTGGCCGACGGCGATCCCGTCGTGCTCCAGGCCGACGTGCTCGACGACGCCACGCGAACCAAGGTCCTCACCGTCGACGGAGACTTCACGATCGAAGGCGGCCTGATCTGTTCGCCGGGCGACGTGCTCGTCGACGGTGAGATCGACGTCGCCGACGCCGTGGTCCTCCTGCGCATCGTGGTGGACCTGATCCCCGAGCCCGGCGTGCTGCAGCTCTGCAACGCCGATGCCGACCAGAGCGGTGCGGTGGATGCGGGCGACGCCGTCGTCGTGCTACGCCGTGTCGTCGGTCTGGCGCGCTCGGCCCCCGTGGCCGCGCTCGATGCCCGCTTGGTGCGGGACGCCGACGGTGCCCGGATCGTCGTCGACGACGCCGGGGCGGTTCATGGCCTCTCGCTCGACGTCGAGGGTCACGCCGTGGCCCGTGGCGTGTCGGCCCAGGCGCTCGGCGTGAGCTCCGAGCTCGACGGACGCACGCGCCTGGCCTTCGCCTCGATGTCGCCGCTCACGTCCGGGGAGCCGCTGGTCATCGAGCTCGAGAGGGCGGCCACGACGGACTTCGACGGTCTGTCGCTCTTCGCCGCCGACGGTTCGGAGATCGACGTCCGTCTGAGCGAGGACCGCAGCGCCGTGTCCACCCGCGGAGCCGTGGCGCTGACCAACTACCCGAACCCCTTCAACCCGAGCACCACGATCTCGTACTCGCTGCCGACGGCGAGCCGGGCCCGTCTCGAGCTGTTCAACGCGCGCGGCGAGCGCGTTGCGCTGCTCGTCGACGGTCGGCTGCCGGCCGGTCCGGGGCAGGTCGTGTGGAACGGCACCGACGCCAACGGTCGCACCGTGGCCAGTGGTGTGTACTTCGCCCAGCTGGTCACCGACGACGGTACGGTGGCCCGCCAGCGCCTGATGCTGTTGAAGTAGCGCGCGTGTCGCAGTCGTCACGCCGCGGGCCGCCCTCCCGGGAACGGGGGGGCGGTCATTCGTAGGTGCGGTGGTGGAGGATGGTGCGCTCGCCCGCGATCACCGTCACGTCCTCGTAGGTCGCGGTCTGAACCACGTTCCCCGAACGGTCGAGGACCTCGAGCACCATCCGGTGCCGGCCCTCGGGCAGCCTCAACCGCGCCATGTGGATGGTGTCGGGCAGGGTGGTCCAGCTACGGGTGTCGGCGCGCTCGGTGGCCGAGGCGAACAGGTTGGCCAGGAAGCCGGCCACCTCGTTGGTCTCGCGGGTGCCGTCGTCCTTCTTCTTCCCTTTGCGGACGGCCTGGGTGAGCTGGTACTTGGTGAGCGCGCGCACGATGGTGCGGATGGTGCGCGTGGCCGCGCCTTCCTCGAAGGTCAGTTCGAAGATCGAGCTCACGTCGTGCACGGGTTCGGTGAAGGCGGCGAGATCGCCGGAGCGCAGGCGCGCCTCGACCAGCCGTGGTTCGGTGTGGGCGAGCACGGGCATGGCCACGCTCAGCCAGTACTTCACCTCGACGTCGTCGTGCACCACGAAGGTGTGGCGCGGGCCGCGGCGGTAGATGCGTCGGGCCAGGTCGTCGCCGCCGTCGTCGTCGCGCTCGAGGATCGGCCAGTCCAGGCGCACCTCTTCCAGGTGCGACACGAAGCCGCTCTCGTAGACCACCACCACTTCGCCCTCGTCGCGGCGCGGGGGGCGGGCCAGCCGCGCCACGTCGCCGAACTCCTCGACCAGCGCGTCGGCCTCGTCGCCGAAGCCGAAGCGCCGGGCCCACACGGTGTAGTCCTGCACGAAGGCGCTGGGCACGCGCTGTCCCCAGAGCGCCTCGTACTCGCGGAAGGCGGCCAGGGCCCGCCGGGACGCCACCAGGCAGGGATTGGCGTCGCCGTCCTCGGCGTAGAGCATGGCCGCCAGCCACTCGGCGAAGGCGTCGTCGGTGTAGCCCTCGGCCTCCTCGCGCACGTCGGCCAGGCGGGTCAGCAGGGTGTTCGCCCGGCGGGCCATCACCAGGGCCTTGTCCAGGTCGCCCTCGGCCATGAAGGCCAGCGAACCGTAGGTGTTCATGAGGACCTGCTCGGCCGGGTAGCCCACGTAGTCCCGCTGGGCGTCGTTGGTCAGGAAGCTCAGGGCCTCCTTGGCGTAGTCGGTTCCGTAGAGGAAGTCGATCCGCTGGTAGGCGCGGTCGAAGGTCTCCGCCGCCTCGACGTTGCGCCCGGCGTAGAAGAGCAGCAGTCCCCGCTGGAGCAGGCCGAGGACGTCTTCGTCGTCGACCTCACCGACCTCGCCGAGCGCGCGCTCGACGTCGCCGTCGGCCACGGCCGCCTTGATCCGCGCCGACTCGGTCGCATAGGTGCCACAGCCGGCCAGGCCGGCGCACACGACCAGCAGCGCGGCGACGCCCGCCGCCGCGCGCCGGATCCTGGCCCCGATCGGACGGATCATCGGATCAGAGCTCGATGAACTTCTTGTGCTTCTTCCCGCCGATCCAGACCTTCTCGTTGGTCTCGATCGAGGTCAGCTCCAGGTCCACCTGGTAGAAGACGACCCGCTCGCCGCCCTCCTGGTCGGTGATCTTGTTGATGGTGCCCAGGAGCATGAAGTCGGCGCCGACCTCGCGGCCGAAGGCCTTGACCGTCTCGGGACTCGAGAAGTCCTGCTGGTCGGCCCGCTCGTCGCGCAGCTGCTCGCGCTCGGTGCTGCTGGCCACCACGCGCACCCGACCGCTGTTCACGAAGGCACGCTCCATGTCCTTGGTGAAGGTCTCCACGGCGATGAACTCGTCGGTGCGGTTGCGCACGATCCCCACGATCACGGTCGGGCGATCGGTGTGGGTGGCCTCGAAACGGGTGATCCAGGGCGCGGTCAGGGCGTCGGCGATCACTTCCTCGCTCACCAGGCGCGAGTCGGTGTCGTTCCAGTTCCCGCTGAGGTCGACCTGGGTGTCGGTGTCGATGCGCTGGACGGTGCGACCCCCGCAGGCCGACAGACCGAGCGCGAGGACGGCCAGGGTGGCCAGGGGGATCAGACGACGGACGACGGTCATGGGCAATGCCTCCGGCACGGTACGGGGGACGACGGCAGTTGCGCATCCAGGGCGCTGTGCTATCGAGAGGACGCCGCATTCTCCCCGTAGAACCCCGGAACGGCAAGCCCGGTTCCCAGCCCGAGGACCACGATGGAACTCCGCAATCTCCGCTGCGAGACCGACGACGGAATCGCCGTCGTCACCCTGGATCGGCCCAAGGCCCTGAACGCGCTCGACACCGAGACGCTGCGCGAGCTCGACGGGCTGCTCGACCAGCTGGCCGCCGACGACACGGTCCGCGTGCTGATCCTGACCGGAGCGGGGGAGAAGGCTTTCGTCGCCGGGGCCGACATCAAGGAGCTGTCCGAGCTCAGCCCTCTCCGGGCGCGTGCCCACGCCGCCTTCGGGCAGGCCGTGTTCTCGAAGCTCGAGTCGCTGGGCAAGCCCTCGATCGCCGCGGTCAACGGATTCGCCCTGGGCGGGGGCCTGGAGTTGGCCATGGCGTGCACGCTGCGCTTGGCCAGCGAGAAGGCGAAGCTCGGTCTGCCCGAGATGACCCTCGGTCTGATTCCCGGCTTCGGCGGGACCCAGCGACTGTCGCGTCTGGTGGGGCAGGGGCATGCCCGGTTCCTGGTCCTGACCGGCGGCATGATCGACGCCGAACACGCCGGCCGGATCGGCCTGGTGAACGACGTGGTCGCCCCCGAGGCCCTGATGGACCGTGCCCGTGAGCTGGCGACCCAGCTCGCCGGGTTCAGCGCGGCGACCCTGCGTCTGGCCGAGCAGACCGTACGGCAGGGGGCCGAGATGGCCTTCGACGAGGCCCTGGCCTACGAGGCCGCTCAGTTCGGTGTGGCCGCCTCGACCGGCGACGCGAAGGAGGGCATGGCCGCCTTCGTCGAGAAGCGCAAGCCGGAGTTCCGGGGCCACTGAGACCCCCTTCGGCGGCCGCGGACCGTGCTTGACCGCCGTGGGGGGCATACCTAGCCTGTGGCCCCTGCTCTCGGCAGGTCTCGCGCGAGTGGCGGAACTGGCAGACGCGCTGGATTTAGGTTCCAGTGGGGAAACCCGTGGGGGTTCGAGTCCCTCCTCGCGCACCAGCTCTCGTCGTCCCTTCCTTTTCGAAAAGGTCCGAGAATGACCGAAACGTCCCAGGTCCGCATCGATCTCGAGGAGGCCGAGAGCTTCCAGCGGGTGGCGCACGTCACCGTCGAGACCGAGCACATGGAGAAGCTGCGTGACCGGGTCGCGCGCAAGCTGGCCAAGAAGGTTCGCATGGACGGCTTCCGCCCGGGCAAGGTCCCGGTGCGCGTGGTCCGTCAGCAGATGCCCGGCGCCGTCGAGCAGGACGCGCTCGAGGAGCTCGTCCCGGAGGTCTACAAGCAGATCCTCGACGAGCACGACGACCTGCACCCGATCGCCGACCCGCGCGTCGAGAACTTCGACATGGGCGAGGGGCAGCCGATCACCTTCGACCTGGCGATCGAGGTCCGGCCCGACGTGGACATCACCGGGCTCGAGGCCGTCGAGGTCACCCGCTACCTGCCGCCGGTGACCGACGACCGCGTCGACGATGCGCTGAAGGACCTGGCCGAGCGCCACGCCACCTGGCACGAGCTCGACGAGGGCGCCGCCGAGGAAGGCGACGCGGTGCTCATGGACATGGTTCCGCTCGACGACGAGAAGAACCCCGTCGAGGACGAGCGCGTCGACGACCAGGCGGTCCTGGTGGGTGGCGACGGCAACCTGCCCGAGATCAATGCGGCGCTGGTGGGCATGCAGGTGGGCGAGGAGACCGACGTCGAGGTCAACTACCCCGTGGACTTCCCCAACGAGGAGCTGCGCGGATCCATCCGGACCCTGCGGATCGAGGTCAAGGAGATCCGCCGCAAGGACACCCCGGAGCTCGACGACGACTTCGCGAGGGAGCACTCCGACAAGGAGACCCTGGACGAGCTGCGCGAGGACGTGCGCGAGCGCATGACCAAGGGTGTGCAGCGCGAGAGCGACCGGCAGGTCCGCGACGCCATCGTCGACCGGCTGCTGGCCATCAACACCCTGCCCGTGCCGCCCAGTCTGGAGCAGCGCTACCTCGACGCCATGCTCCACGACGCGATCCACCGGCAGCAGGGCGGCGATCCCGACGACCACGACCACGACATCACCGACGAGATGCGCGAGCAGTTCGCCGAGGCCTACCGCCCGGTGGCACAGCGCGCGGTGCGCAAGATGATCCTGGTCGACAACCTGCGCCGACAGAACGACGTGAAGGCCACCGACGAGGAGCTCGAGACCCGGCTGGCCGAGTTGGCCGAGGAGCAGGGAACCAGTCCGGAGCAGATGCGTTCCCTGATCGAGCGAGCCGGCAACCTGGACCGGCTGCGCGGGGACCTGGAAGAAGACAAGGTCTTCGACCTTCTCGAGGAGAAGGCGACGATCACCGTGAAGGAAGAGCTGCCGCCCGCGCCCGAGTCGGTGACGACGCAGCAGCAGGACGAAGTCAACGTCAAGGAGTGACAGATGCTGGTTCCGATGGTCGTCGAGCAGACCGGTCGTGGCGAACGCGCCTACGACATCTACAGCCGTTTGTTGAAGGATCGGATCGTCTTCATCGGTTCGCCGATCGACGACAACGTCAGCAACCTCGTGATCGCCCAGCTGCTGTTCCTGCAGGCCGAGGATCCCGAGCGTGACATCTATCTCTACGTGAACAGCCCGGGCGGTTCGGTCACGGCCGGTCTCGCGATCTACGACACCATGCAGTACATCAGCAACGACGTGGCCACGATCTGCATGGGCATGGCCGCGAGCATGGGCGCCGTCCTGCTGGCCGCCGGCACCAAGGGCAAGCGCAGCTGCCTGCCGCACAGCCGGGTCATGATCCACCAGCCGCTGGGCGGAAGCCAGGGCCAGGCGGCGATGATCGAGATCTACACCAAGGAGATCCTCTCGACCCGCGAGCGGCTCTACCAGATCCTGGCCGATCACACCGGCCAGTCGCTCAAGAAGATCGCCAAGGACTGCGACCGCGACTTCTTCATGTCGGCCACCGAGGCCAGCGAGTACGGCCTGGTCGACAAGGTGATCGAGAAGCGCAGCGACGGCTCCGGGCCGTCCCACGAGGGCGGGTCCGGGTCGGAATCGTGAGCAACGGGCCCGGACGGGTGGCCGTCGGGCCCCGATCGGTGTAGTGTGCGATCGTGCCCGGAATGGATCTCCGGGCCACTTCGACTCCCACCCCTCCGTACGGGAGGGGCGGAGCCAACCCCGAGGCTCCCCAAGCGCGCGGGGGCGGGAAGTGCCACCATGAAGTCTCGCAAGGGCACACCCCAGGTGATCAAGTGCTCGTTCTGCGGGCGCGGACAGGACGAGGTCGCCAAGCTGGTGTCCGGCCCGTCGGTCTACATCTGCAACGAGTGCATCAAGCTCTGCAACGACATCCTCGAGGACGAGCTGCCGGCGGTCAACGCGCTCGAGACCAAGGACTTCCCCAAGCCGGCCGACATCAAGCAGCTGCTCGACGCCTACGTCGTGGGTCAGGAGTCGCCGAAGAAGACCCTGGCCGTTGCGGTGTACAACCACTACAAGCGGATCAACCACCGCCGCGACGCAGACGACGTCGAGCTCGACAAGAGCAACATCCTGCTGGTCGGATCCACCGGGACGGGGAAGACGCTGCTGGCCCAGACGCTGGCGCGCATTCTCAAGGTGCCGTTCGCGATCGTCGACGCCACCGCCCTGACCGAGGCGGGCTACGTGGGTGAGGACGTCGAGAACATCCTCGTCAAGCTCCTGCAGGCGGCCGACTACAACCTGGCCGCCGCCGAGCGCGGGATCGTCTACATCGACGAGATCGACAAGGTCAGCCGCAAGAGCGACAACCCGTCGATCACGCGCGACGTCTCCGGCGAGGGCGTGCAGCAGGCCCTGCTCAAGCTGCTCGAGGGCACCGTGGCCAACGTGCCGCCGCAGGGTGGGCGGAAACACCCGCAGCAGAAGTACCTCGAGGTCGACACCAAGGACATCCTGTTCATCTGCGGTGGGGCCTTCGAGGGCCTCGACCGGGTGATCAAGCAGCGGATCGGCGAGAAGATCCTGGGATTCGAGCACGCCGACCAGAAGCCCGACCGGCTCGACCGCGGGCGCATCCTGAGCAAGCTCGACCCGAGCGACCTCATGAAGTACGGGCTGATCCCCGAGATGGTGGGGCGGATGCCGGTCATGTGCTCGCTGCAGGAGCTCGACGAGGAGTCGCTGGTCCGGATCTTGACCGAGCCGAAGAACGCGCTCACGCGCCAGTACGAGAAGCTCTTCGAGATGGAGGGCGTGGAGCTGGTGTTCGAGCCCGACGCCCTGCGGGCGGTGGCCCGGCGGGCGATCGACCGGCGCACGGGCGCGCGGGGTCTGCGGGCGATCCTCGAGGAGCTGATGCTCGAGCTCATGTACGAGATCCCGTCGAGCAAGGAGATCCTCCGCGTGGTGATCACGCGGGAGACGCTGGAGGACGGTGTCAGCCCCGACATCTACACCGACGGCGACCAGATCTACGTGAAGCAGGCCTGATCCAGGGACTCCACGGTGCCGCGGCGGCGACCCGCTTCCCCGCCGTCGCCAATGGCCCCGCGCAGTCGGCCCCGGGACGCACAGCCCCGGGGCCGACTGTGTGTCCACCGAACCGACTGTCCCTTGTCCGGCCCCGGGGGCCGCGTTAAGGTGCCGCCGCGCCGCGGGATCCGCCCCGCGGGGCCGTGCTGCACCGTTCTCCGTCCGACGAGCTGCGATGACCGAGGACCGACTCTTCGACGACCGATCCGACGTGCCACCGCGTCAGCTTCCGTTGCTGCCGCTGCGCGACGTGGTGCTCATGCCCGGGGCCGTCGTGCCCCTGCTCGTGGGGCGCGAGCGCAGCATCCGCAGCCTGGAGATCGCCACCGATCACCACAAGCTGCTGGCCGTGGCCACCCAGCGGCACGGAGAGGTCTCCGATCCCATCGGCGAAGACCTCTTCGACGTGGGCACCGTTGCCCGGGTCCACCAGATGCTGCGGCTGCCCGACGGCACCACCAAGATCCTCGTCGAGGGTCTGCATCGGGTGACCGTCGACCGGGTGCTCGACGTCGACGATCACCTCGAGGCCCGACTCACCGTGCTCCTGAGCGACGACGTCGACACGGCCGCCGACACCGAGACGGTCGCCCTGTCGCGGCAGCTGGCCGAGACCTTCGACGAGTACGTGCACCTGCAGCCGCGGCTGCCCGACGAGGTGGCGCGGACGGTGGCGCAGACCGAGGAGATCTCCCGCCGGGCCGACGCCGCGGCGGCCTACCTGCTGATCCCCGCCGCCGAGAAACAGAAGCTGCTCGACGAGATCGGGGTCGAGGCGCGAACCCGGGCCGTGATCGGCCTGCTGCGCCGCGAGATCGAGATCCTGCGGGTGGAGGAGCGGCTCGAGGAAGAGGTCAAGGACCAGATCGAGGTCGGCCAGAAGGAGGCCTATCTCACCGAGCGCATGCGGGCGATCCGCAAGGAACTCGGGTACGGCGAGGACGACGACGACGAGGTCGAGGAGTACCTCGAGAAGATCGAGTCGGCCGACATGAGTGACGAGGCCCGTGAGGTCGCGCACAAGGAGATCACGCGCCTGGCGAAGATGCCTCCCATGTCGCCCGAGAGCACCGTCATCCGCCACTACCTCGACGTGCTGGTGGGGCTGCCGTGGAACGCGCGCAAGCAGCAGACGCTCGACACGCGACGGGTGAAGCGACAGCTCGACGCCGATCACCACGGCCTGGAGAAGGTCAAGGAGCGCATTCTCGAGTTCCTGAGCGTGATCAAGCTCAGCGGCGACGTGCAGGGAACCATCCTGTGCCTGGCGGGCCCACCGGGAGTCGGCAAGACCAGCCTGGGCCGCAGTGTGGCCGAGGCCATGGGCCGCGACTTCGTGCGCGTCTCGCTGGGCGGCATGCGCGACGAGGCCGAGATCCGCGGCCATCGGCGCACCTACATCGGGTCGCGTCCGGGCCGCATCCTCGACGGCCTTCGCCGCGCCGGCACGCGCAACTGCGTGTTCCTGCTCGACGAGATCGACAAGCTGGGCAGCGACTTCCGCGGCGATCCGAGCAGCGCACTGCTCGAGGTGCTCGATCCCGAGCAGAACAAGAACTACAGCGACCACTTCCTCGAGGTGCCCTTCGACCTCGGCGAGGTGTTCTTCATCTGCACGGCGAACGACGTGCACGCCATTCCGCCGGCGCTCGAGGACCGCATGGAGATCCTGCGTCTGCCGGGCTACCTCGAGCACGAGAAGGTGGCGATCGCCAAGGAGTTCCTGTTGCCACGGTTGCGGAAGAGCCACGGGCTGAATCGAACGCGCTTCGAGATCGCCGAGCCCGCGATGCAGGACGTGATCGGTCTGTACACGCGCGAGGCGGGCGTGCGGTCGCTCGAGCGCCAGTTGGCCACGATCTGCCGCAAACTCGCCCGGCGGAAGGCCGAGCGGAGGCCGATCCCGCGCCGGATCCAGCGGGCCAACCTGCACAAGTTCCTGGGTCCGCCGCAGTACCTGCGTCGCATCGTCGACCGCGAGCCCGAGGTCGGGGTGGTCACCGGCCTCGCGTGGACCAGCACCGGCGGCGAGATCCTCGAGATCGAGGTCTCCATGCTGCCCGGTCAGGGCAAGCTGCTGATCACCGGCAACCTACGGAAGGTCATGGAGGAGAGCGCACGCGCTGCGCTCAGCTACGCTCGCAGTCTGGTTCCCGCGAGCGCCGACGTGGTGAAGAAGCACGACATCCACATCCACGTGCCCGAGGGCGCCGTGCCCAAGGACGGTCCCAGTGCGGGTATCGCCATGGCGACGGCGCTGGTCAGCGTGCTCACCGGGCGCAAGGTCCGCCGCGAGGTCGCCATGACCGGCGAGGTCACGCTGCGCGGGAAGGTGTTCCCGATCGGTGGGCTGCCCGAGAAGGCCGTGGCGGCCCAGCGCGCCGGCTGCACCGACATCGTGATTCCCGACGAGAACGAGAAGGACTACCGCGAGCTGTCCGAGAACGTGCGCAAGGGCCTGAACTGGCACCTGGTGCGCCGCATGGACGACGTGCTCGACCTGGCCCTGATGCCGGCCGAGCGGCGGGGCCGCCGTCCCGGGGTGAAGGGCGAGTCGTCGGCGTCGGACGGTCCGGCCGCGCCGGGAGGGCCCCACTAGGGGCCGGCCATGGGAAAGCGCCAGCTCGACGTGCAGCTCACGCACTTCTGCGCCACGCTCGAGGAGTGCCCGCGGCGGCCGGCACCCGAGATCGCTCTGTCCGGCCGCAGCAACGTGGGCAAGTCCTCGCTGGTGAACCTGCTCGTGCGGCGCCAGAAGCTGGCCTACACCAGCAAACAGCCCGGCAAGACACGGGTCTTCACCTATTACGAGGTCGACGGGCGCTGGAACCTGGTCGACATGCCGGGGTACGGCTACGCGAAGGTGGGCGGCGCCGAGCGCAATCGGTGGCTCGCGCAGGCCCGGCGCTACTTCGCCCAGCGCGAGCAGCTGGCGGGCGTGATCCAGCTGATCGACCTGAAGGTGGGGCCCACCCCCGACGACCGGGCGCGCCTGCGCGAGCTCGTGGCGGCGGGACGGCCGCTCTGCCTGGCGATGACCAAGAGCGACAAGATCGCGCGGAGCAAGCGCGAGGCGGCCGTGCGCGAGCACCTGCAGGCCCTGGACCTGGCCCTGCCGGCCGACACGGCCGTGGTGGTCACCTCGGCCTCCGAACGCTTCGGGCACGACGAACTGCTGGCCTGGGTCGAGGACGTTCTCGACACGGACGGGAACGACGCTCCGTCCGTGGATTGACGATGCTGTCGCGGAGGTCTATCGTTGAAGAGCGTCGACGCTCGGCGGAGACCGCCTGCACGATTCCACGGCATGATTCGTGCGCGCTCCTCGTCGGCTCCCCCGGTTCGCCTGCGGGCGGAAGTGAGAGACGCACCGATGCACGGCTCCTGGCTCCGTACGCTGAGTGCCCTGACGGCGGCCGCGTGGCTGCTGTCCGCGTCCACGGCCGCGGCGACCCCGGAAGCCCAGGCGAAGATCCCGCCCAACGATTTCGGCTGTACGGCCTGCCACGCCAGCGGCGATGCGACGCCCGAGACCGTGCCCGCGGCCGCGGCGTCGAGTCTCACGTCGTTCGGCGAAGACTGGTTGCAGCTCGCGAACGACGAAGCGCGGCGTCTGTGGTCGGAGATGGCCGACATGAACTCCGACGACGACGGCTGTTCGAACGGCTGCGAGCTGGGTGACCCCGACGGGGAGTACCTGCCCGACGCCAACGGCGAGTTCGACGCCTGCGCCCCGGGCGACCCGAACGTCGAGGACTGTGCCCTGCCCATCAACGAGGGCAGCTGGTCCACCCTCAAGTCCCTCTTCGGCGAGCGGAACTGAGCTCTTCCGCCGACGGGCGTCGCACTGGACGCGACCGCCCTTCCCGACTACCCTTTGGGGCCGTGTCCGCCGCTGGGACGTCCTGTCCGAGCGGCGGTTCCCTTTGCGTGGAGGGGCCGCAACCATGAAGCCCACCAACGTGATCCTGGGCTGCCAGTGGGGCGACGAGGGCAAGGGCAAGGTCGTCGACCGGATGGCCGAGCACGTCGACCTGGTCGTGCGTTTCCAGGGTGGCGCCAACGCCGGGCATACCGTCTATGTCGGCGACGAGAAGTTCGTCCTGCACCTGCTTCCGACCGGCGTACTGCGGGACGGTGTGCAGTGCCTGCTCGGGCCGGGCATGGTCGTCGATCCGTGGACACTGGTCGAGGAGATCGACGAGCTGTCCCGGCGGGGGATCGACGTGGAGCAGCGGGTGCGCGTGGCCGGTTCGGCCCAGCTCGTGATGCCCTACCACCGTCGCTTCGACGAGCTCCGCGAACAGTCGCTCGCCAGCAAGAGCATCGGGACCACGGGTCGCGGAATCGGCCCGGCCTACGAGGACAAGATGGCCCGCCTGGGCCTGCGCGTGGCCGACCTCACGCGTCCCGACTCGAGCCTTCGGCGCCTGGTGATCGAGAAGGTCCTGCGCGCGAACCGTCTGCTGGCCGAACGCCACGACGCCCCCGCCATGGCCAGCGAGGCCCTGGCCGACGAGGTGCTCGAGCACGCCGAGCGCCTGCGGCCGATGGTCGTGAGCGCCTACGAATTCCTCGATCCCGTGCGCCGTGGCCAGTGGACCACGATGCTCGAGGGCGCTCAGGGCGCGCTGCTCGACGTCGACCACGGCACCTTCCCCTTCGTCACCGCGAGCAGCTGCACCGTCGGCGGCGCGATCACCGGCACGGGTCTGAGCCACCGCGTGATCGACAGCGTGTTCGGCGTGTTCAAGGGCTACGGCACGCGCGTGGGCAACGGTCCCTTCGTCACCGAACTGCACGGCGAGGAGGCCGAGGACCTTCGCAGCCGCGGCTCGGAATTCGGCGCCACCACCGGGCGCCCGCGACGCTGCGGCTGGTTCGACGCCGTGGCCGGCCGCTATGCCACCGAGATCAATGGTCTCGACCAGGTCGTCCTGACCAAGCTCGACGTCCTCAGCGGGATCGACACGCTGAAGATCTGCACTGCCTACGAGCACGAGGGCGCGCAACGCGACCACTTCCCGAACTGGGTCGAGGTCCTGGAGAAGTGCAAGCCGGTATACGAAGAGATTCCCGGTTGGTCGGAGGACATCGGTGCGGTGACGTCCTGGGACGATCTGCCCGCGAACTGCCGCGCCTACGTCGAGCGACTGGGCGATCTGCTCGGCACCCCCGTCACCGTCGTGAGCAACGGCCCCACCCGCGATCACTGGATCGAGCGGCCGGTGGGCTGACGCGGGGCTCCGGTGTCGATGGATCCGCGAGCTCCTGTTGCACCCGCCATGGCATCGCCCGCCTCGATCCGGGTGCACGATCGTCGGATCCACCGTTCCCCGGCCCGCTGCTGATCCGGGTCTGATCCCGTTCCGGATTCCGGAACGCGGAGCCGGGGCGCGTGCTATACTCCCGCCGGCTTTCGCGCCCCGTACCGTCCCGTTTCCGTCCGACAGCAGCGCCCGACATGACGATCTCGGCTCCTGATCACCGACGTGTACGTGACGTCTTCGTGCGAGCACTCGATCTGCCCGCGGATCGCCGCGTGGCCTTCGCGCGACGTGTCCTGGCCGATCGGCCCGATCTGGCCGCGGAGGCCGCCACTCTGCTGGCCGGCGCCGACGACGTCGAACCGGGATCCGTCTCGGAGCAGGATCCGTTGTCGGGGGATCGTCTCTGGGCCGAGCCATTGCTGGCCCGGGAGCGTCTGGGAGACTATCGCGTGTTCGGTCTGCTCGGGCGCGGGGCCATGGCCGTGGTCCTGCACGCCGAGCACCTGCCGACCGGCCGTGAGGTCGCGCTGAAGCTGCTGCCTCCGGGCACCGGGTCGAAGCCCATGCGCGAACGGCTCGAGCGCGAGGGCCGGATCCTGCGCTCGCTCCGCCACCCGTCGTTGGCGCGCTGCCGTGACACCGGGCTGGTCGACACGGCCGAAGGGCTGCGGCCCTACCTGGCCCTCGACTACTTCCCCGGCCGGCCGTTGCTGGAGTGGGTCCGCGACGCGCAGCCCGATCGGACGCGACGGCTCGACGTGCTGGCGCGGATCGCCGATGGCGTGGCCCACGCCCATGCCCGCGGAGTCGTCCATCGCGACCTCAAACCCGGCAACGTGCTGGTCGACGCGCACGATCGCGTGTGCGTGCTCGACTTCGGGGTGGCACGGATCCTCGAGCCCACGGCGGCCTGCGATCCGACCCTGACCCAGCAC
Source organism: Candidatus Krumholzibacteriia bacterium (assembly GCA_035268685.1). Taxonomy (NCBI): domain Bacteria; phylum Candidatus Krumholzibacteriota; class Candidatus Krumholzibacteriia; species Candidatus Krumholzibacteriia bacterium. The sequence continues at coordinate 80,706 of DATFKK010000006.1, forward strand.
GGTCAACTGATCGGGACGCTCCGCTCCATGAGCCCCGAGCAGGCGCGGGGCGACTCCGCGGCGATCGGTCCGGCCACCGACGTCCACGCGCTGGGTCTGCTGGTCTTCGAGGTCCTCACCGGACACAGGCCGTACGCGGTGCCGGCGAACGTGGGAGAGGCGTTGTCGGCCATCGTGCACGCCGTGCCGGAGCGGCCCGGCCGCGTCGATGCTTCGCTCCCGGTCGGAATCGACCGGATCTGTGCGGGCGCGCTGGACCGCGATCCGCGGGAGCGGACGCCCGAGGCCGCCACGGTGGCGCAGGATCTGCGCACGGTGCGGGACGGAGGCCGCGTGCCGATCCGGCGCGGGCGCTGGCGACGTCTGCGGCGCCGGCTGCGGCGGCCGGTCGCCGCAGCAGCGCTGCTCCTGACCGTGGCCGTGCTCGGAGTGGCGGTCGGCGTGCAGCACGTGGCGGTCGATCCCGCGATCGAGATGCAGCGCGCACGGAGTGCGATCCAGGACGCGGACAAGCGGATCCACGCGAGCGAACGCACCGAGGCAGGACTGCGCGACGCCGTCGCATTGCTGCACGATGCGCGCGACCGCCTCGACCGGGCGCCGAACGCTCCCGCGGGGGCCGAATGGCAGCGTTTCCTGCAATGGAGGCTGGGTGAGGCGCACTACTTCCTGGGCGCGATGACCCGGGACCGCACCGAGTACGCCGATGCCCTCGCGGCCTGGGAGCTGGCCGGACGCTTCGACCCCGGGCGGCGCGGGCTCGACGAACTCGATCCCTCCGATGCGATGACGGGGCACATTCGAGACATCAACGTCGCGCGCACACGACAGGGAGCGGGGCTGGCGCTGGCTGCCCTGGCCGCGTACCGCGAACCCCGGCAGATGTGGTCGCGCTCGCTCCGGGTGCGCGACGAAGCGCTCGCGTTGCTCGCCAGCGAACAGCACGGCCGCCCCGCGAGCGCCGCCGAACTCGAGCTGGGTCATCGCGACCTGCAGCAGGGCTATGCCCGCAACGAAGTCGGCGAGAGCAAGATCATGCTCGGATCGATCGACGGGGACCTCGACACGGTGGAGTCCGGTCTCGGGGACCTGCACTTCGTGCAGCGGCACGCCCTTCTCCACCGGGATCCCTACGCCAGGGCCTCCCTGGAGTTCAACCTGGGGCGTGGTCACGCGATCCGGGCCGAGCTGACCGGCGACCGCGACGACCTCGAGGCCGCCGAGGTCTGGCTGACACGATCGCTCGAGCAGCGGTCGCCCACGCGGAGCCTCGCGGCCCACGTCGCGAGCCAGACGTGGTTGATGCGTGTCGATCGGCAACGGGCCCAGCGCGCCGAAGACCTCGAACAGGCCCGCCGGTGGCACGAGCGGGTCCTTCGCCGCGGGAAGCGTCTGATCGACACCCTGGGCGATCGTCTGCATCCGCACGACCGGGGCCGGGTGGCCCTGGTGTTGGCCGGCCTCGAGATCGACGCCGCCATGCGGGGCGAGGGGCCGTGCCTGTGGAAGGCCGAGCGCTGGTTCACCGAGGCCGGAGTTCGCCTGAGCCGCGTCGACACGCCCGTCGATCACGCCCACCTGCTCTACGAACGCGCCCGTCGCGAGCGCGCGCGCTTGGCCGTGGGCCGCGAGACCCCCGCGCGGGCAGCGCGGCAGGCCGAGCGGCTCTTCGCGGCCTTGACCGACCTCGTCCCGCCCGGCCAGTTCCCGAGCCTCCACGCCCGTGTCCACGACGAGCGGTCGTGGTGGTCGGCGCAGACCACCGTCCGATCCGACCGGTGATCAGGCCGTGGGACCGGCTTCTTCCAGCCGCGCGCGGAGCCACTGGCGCGCGAAGGCCCACTGCTTGCGGACCCACCGCGACGAGCGGCCCATCTCCTCGGCGATCTCCTCTTCGGTCATCGACGCGAAGAAGCGCATCTGCGTGATCATGGCCGCGTCGTCGTCCACGCGCGTCAGGCGTTCCAGCAGATCGTTCAGGATCAGCGCGCGGTCCAGGCCCTGGTCGTTCAGCGGAAGCGATTCGTCGAGCTCGACCCGGATCCAGCCTCCGCCGCGCTTGTCGCGTCCGCGGGCGCGTGCGTGGTCGACCAGGATGTGCCGCATGGCTGCGGCGGCCACGGCGAGGAAGTGCGCGCGACCGTGGAACGTCCCCGATCCGTCGGGACCCAACCGGAGATAGGCCTCGTGGACCAGGGCCGTCGGGCTCAGGGTGTGGTCGACGCGTTCCTTCGAGAGCGCGCGTCGGGCCTGGCCGAGCAGCTGTTCGTAGAGTTCCGGGAACCCCTCGTCCCCGGTCGGTGAGAACCGCACCTTCGGCGTTCCCCGGCGCGAGGATGGGAGCCTTCGCCGCCACGGACCCTACGTCCCCCACGGGGCCGGGTCAAGTCGGCGGGCCCAGAGGGGGGGTGCCCCCAGGTGGAAAAGATGTTCCGGTCCCGGCGGCCGTTGTCGCTTGACCGGGTACAGGAGGGCGCACGCCCCGGCTCTCGGTGCACTCGCATCGAGCGAGCCCACGATGTGAACCCCCACCCCTCGTTCCGCGCCGTCGGTCGGGAGCCGGATGGCAGAGGGCGAGGGGTGGGGTCTTCCATTCCTCTTCACGATGAGCGTCCCGACGGCGTCCGGGCCGGATCCCGGCGGTCGGCGGCCGGCAAGGATTGCGTTAGAGTGTCTGCCCGGCGCTCCGCTGCCGCCCGGCGGTCGGACGGGGTGGGCCTCTAGCTCATCAGGTAGAGCAGCAGACTTTTAATCTGCCGGTGCAGGGTTCGAGTCCCTGGGGGCCCACCAGTGCGCCTTGGTCCACGACTTGCAGAACCCCGCGCGACCGGTTCGCGCCCACGCCGCGTCACCCGTGGGAGCCAGAACGCGGCGTGACAATTCGCCGGTCGACGGGAGGGCGTCTTGGTCCCGATATCTCGCCCCGGGCGCGCGTGGATGGCGTGCGCACTGGTGGTCGTCGTATCGCTCGCGACGGCCGGGCAAGTCCTTGCCCAACAACGGACGTTCCAGCTCTGGACCGGCGACGACGGTCTGTCGCAGCTCTCCGTCCGGTCGCTCCACCAGGACCGCGATGGGTACCTGTGGATCGGTACCCAGGCCGGCCTGAACCGCTTCGACGGTGAGCGGTTCGAGACTTTCGATACCCGGAACGGACTGCCCAACGACTGGATCAATGCGATCGACCAGGCGCCGGACGGGTCGATCTGGGTCGGGACCAATCATGGCGTCGCCCGTATCCACCCCGGCGGCCGGGTCGACGCTCCGGGGTTCGCGCTGAGCGCGGTGTCCGATCTCGCCATCGACGCGCTCGGTGTGGTGTGGGTGGGCACGGGAGACGGTCTGCGTCGGATCGACCACGCAGGGCTGCGGGCCATGGGGCCCAACGCCGGTCTGACGCCCGCACCGGTGGCGGCGGTCGCCTTCGACGCGCAGGGCGCGCTGCTGATCCTGTTCCGCGACGGGACGCTGCAACGGCGCGAACCCGGCGGGCACGTCGAGACCTTCGAGACGCCGGCCGTGGACGTCGGCGCAGGTCGTGATCTGCTGGTCCGATCGAACGACGAGATCTGGGTGTCGCGATCCAAAGGCGTGGTCGTGTACGACGACCGGCGGGTCGCGCGCACGTTCCGGGCCGGAGCCGACCTGCCGCGGTCGACGCTCGCCGATCTGGCCGAAGGCCCCGACGGCACGGTGTGGCTCGGCACGCGGGATCTCCTGGTGGTGTTCGACGGCGGTCGGCCGCGCACGATCGGACCCGATCAGGGCCTGCCCTTCTCATCGGTCACGCCTGTCCTCGTCGACCGCGAGGGGCTGCTCTGGGTGGGCGGCTTCGGGGGATTGGCGGTCTTCCACGGTCGCGCCTTCGCGAACTACACCGAGGCCGAAGGACTTCCGTCCAGCAACGTCCGGCCTGTCGTTCGCACCCACGACGGAACCCTCTGGGCGGGGACGGTGCGCGGGCTGGCCCGCCTGCGCGGCGACCGCTTCGAGTCCGTCGACCTGCCAGGTGACCACCGACGGTTGTGGGTCGTGTACCTGTTGGAGGATCGCGACCACCGGCTCTGGGCGGCCACCAACCGTGGCCTGTTCCGTCGCGATTCCGAAGGATGGGAACACGTTTCGACCGGTGTCGGAAATCGATGGGCCGACCAGATCGTCCAGGCCGCCGACGGCTCGATCTGGGTCGCCCACCGCGATTCCCCTCCGCAGCGCAGCCCCGACGGCGAACACTTCGAGTCGGTGATCGTGCCGGGCGAGAGTTACGGCAACGGCCGGTTGCTCGCGCATTCCGACGGGTCGGTCTTCTACACCGGTCTGCGCGGACTGTCGCGTCATCACGAGGGCAAGTGGACGACCTGGACCGTGGCCGACGGCCTTGCCGCTCCCGAACCCTACTACCTGTGCGAGGGCCCCGACGGAGACGTGTGGTTCGGGTACCACTCGTCGATGGGCGTCACCCGTTTCGATGGCGAGAGCTTCCGGAACTACTCCGTCGAGGACGGTCTGACGAACCCTGCCGTCTACTCGCTCGGCGTGGATCTCGACGGCGACCTGTGGATCGGCACCGCCCGCGGGGTCGACCGCTTCGACGGGGAACGTTTCGTGAACTACGGCAAGCCCGAGGGCTACGGCAGCGCCGAGTCGAACGCCGGGGGCTTCTGGCGCGACGACGACGGCACGCTCTGGTTCGGCACGGCCGAGGGACTGACGCGCTATCGGTCCGACCTCGACGTCGTACGCACGCGTCCGCCGACGGTGCACCTCGAAGAGGTGCGGCTCGGGGGTGACCGCATCATGCACGGAGCCTCGGTCGACGCCGACCGCCGGGATCTCGCGGTACGTATGGCGTGCACCAGCTACGACCCACGCCGGCGGATCGACATGCGCTACCGTCTGCGGGGTTACAGCGACGACTGGCACCTGCTCTCCGAACCCGAGGTCCACGTGCGCAACCTCGCTCCGGGCGACTACCGGCTCGAGGTCCAGGCCCGACGCTACGGCGGCCCGTGGTCGTCGTCCGAATCGATGGCGTGGTCGATCACGCCTCCGTTCTGGCAGCGTGCCTGGTTCGTCCTGGTCGTCACCCTGCTGTTGTTCGCGGCCGCTCGTGGCGTGCACCAGCTACGCGTCGTCGAGATGAAGCGTCGCAACCGGGTGCTGCAGGAGCAGGTCGCCGCGCGCACGTCGGAGCTGGCCCACAAGAACGAGGTGCTGCAGAAGGCCCTGGGCGAACTGCAGCACACCAAGCACGAGCTCGAAGACGCGAACAGTCGCCTGGTCGAGGCGAGCCGGGCCAAGAGCCGGTTCCTGGCCAACATGAGCCACGAGATCCGCACGCCCATGAACGGCGTGATCGGCATGACCACCCTGCTGACCGAGACGGACCTCGACGACGAGCAGCGTGAATTCGTGGACATCGTCCGGCGCAGCAGCGACGCGCTGCTCGACATCATCAACGACATCCTGGATTTCTCGAAGATCGAAGCCGGCCGGCTGGAAATCGAGCACCGGCCCTTCGAATTGCGCGCCTGCATGGAGGACGCCGTCGACGTCGTCGCGACGCGCGCGTGGGAGAAGGATCTCGACGTCGTCCTGTTCGTGGATCCGACCCTGCCCTCGTCGTTCCTCGGTGACGTGACGCGGTTGCGGCAGGTGGTCGTGAACCTGCTGGGCAACGCGGTGAAGTTCACCGAGGAAGGTCGTGTCGGCGTGACCGTCGAGTCGGGAACCACGGACGGCGAGATCCGTGTGGCCGTGCACGACACCGGGATCGGGATCGACGAGGCCACGGCCGAATCCCTGTTCGATGCCTTCTCGCAGGCTGATGCCTCGACCACACGGCAGTTCGGCGGCACGGGCCTGGGGCTGGCCATCTGCAAGCAGCTGGTCGAGACCATGGAGGGGTGCATCGAGGCCACGGGCACGCCGGGCGAGGGTTCGGTGTTCCGGTTCACGGTCCGGCTCGGTGTCGATCCGGCCCCCGTGTCGAGCGTGTTCGCCACGACCGAAGGCCTGCAGGACGTCCACGTCGGCGTCGTCGAGGACGACGACCTGGCCTTCGACGCCGTCCGCGCGATGGGCGAGGCCTTCGGGGCGCGCGTCACGCGCGTGGCTCCCGACGAGGTCGCTCCCGGAGCAGGGTTCGACCTGTGGATGGTGGATCGCAGCCTTCCCGCCGACCGCATTCCCGGCGACGTGCCCGCCGTACGCTGCGTGCGCGCCACCGAGCGCCCGCGCGATGCCTCGCACGCCTACGTGCTCGAGCCCGTGAAGGCGCGCGGCCTGGCGCGGGCGTGGGCGAGCGCATTGAACGGTGACACCAGAGACCACACCCTGCCGGAGACGGCGACGCACGAACGTGCGGCGGGATCCGGCCGCGTGCTCGTCGCCGACGACAACGCCGTCAATCTGAAGGTCACGGCCCGCATGCTCGCGAAGATGGGTCTCGACCACGACTGCGTCGACGACGGCGAGGCCGCTCTCGAGGCGCTCCGGCAACGGCACTACGACCTGGTGCTGATGGATGTCCGGATGCCGCGGATCGACGGTCTCGAGGCGACCCGCCGCATTCGCGAGGAATGGCCCGAGAACGAACAGCCGGTGATCGTGGCGGTCACCGCCGCCGACTCCGAGGAGGAACGGCAGCGGGTGCTGGCGGCCGGATGCGACGGGTTCCTGGGCAAGCCGCTCCGCATGGAGCGCCTGACGGACGTCGTGGAGCAGTGGGGTGTCGGGGCGGTGAGCGCAGTTCGGTGATCGCATCGATCGCCCCCGACGACCGCCCACCGACGATCACACCTCGACGAAGACACCCCGACGATCACGCCTCGACCAGGACACCCCTACGACCAGGTCGACAGCTCCTCCCGGATCACTTGATGGATCTCCAGCAGTCGGCGCTGTCCCTTGCCCTTGCCGCCGACCGCGCGTCCCACGCGGGCGATCAGCACGTCGCCGCGGCGAAGGCTCGTTCGTGAGAGATCGTGCCCCGGCAGGCGGATCGGAGACCCGGTTCGGTCGCTCGTGTCGCGCAGCCACAGACGATCGCGCTCGAAGCGCTGCACCGAGTACTCGTAGCCGCTGCCCCACGGCAGGTCGACGTCGCCGACTTCGGGGGTCTCTTCGACCGCTTCGTCCGGGCGGGTGGCCTCGACGGCCGCGAAGAGCTGCTGGACGGCCCGGATGCAACGCGAGCCGTCTTCGTGTGCGAGGTCGACCGGCACCAGCAGATAGGGGGCGGCGTTCGCGTAGAGGGCCTTCTCGCGGACCAGCCACTTGACGAAACCGCGCAGTGCGCGGCGGCCGTTCTGGATCCGGTTCCGCCAGTTCGGAAGCGGCACGAACATGGTCATGCGCACGTGGTCGGCGATGCCCGCGGCGAGGGTCTCGCAGCCGAGGATCGCGCTCGCCGGTCCGGCGTCGTCGGGAAGGGTGTGGCGCCACGTGAGGTCGATCGTCTCGAACAGATCGGTGAGCGCGGCGCGGTCCTTGTCGACGGTGGCCAGGCTCACCGTCTTCGAACGATGGCTCAGGTACTCCCGCCCCAGCGCACGCAGCGACAGTCCGGAACCGTAGTCGTCGAACTCGCGGGCCCCGCGCAGGGCGCGCGCGGGCGCGGACAGTTCCAGGAGCAGCGGTTCCGCCCCGGCCTCGGCGATCTCGAACTCGGCCACGTGACCGTGCAGTCCGCTGAAGGTCGCTCCGCGCAGGTGCTGTTCGGTCATCTGCGCCAGGGTGCTGGCGAGCAGGTCCAGTTGCCGCACCTGCTGCTCGGAGCAGGCGGCCGGACCCTCGCCGCGGAGGTTGGCCATGGGCAGGAAGTATCGTCCGTCGCGTGTGGTCCAGCCGTCGGCCGCGAGCTGATCGGCCAGGCCGGTGTCGAGGTCCGCGGGTCCGAAGGTGTTCACCACGGCGTGCGAAGGGAAGTGCTCCAGGCCCGGGCGTTCGTCGGTGTCGTCGGCGACCGATTGCGACAGGCGCCAGGCCGCCATCGAGGCGAACAGCATGAGTCCCACCGAACCGTCGGGGCCGCGCACGAGATGCGCGATGGCATCGGGGAGTCCGACGGCGGGGCACTCGACCCCGATCAGGTGGAACGCGGGATCGACCGTTCCCCACGGGTCGGCGTCGAGCAGCCACTGCATGGAGTTGGCGAAGCGCTGGCGCAGGTTGTCGTCGAGCTCGGGGACGCGCGGTGGCATGGTCGCCGACAGATCGGGTCCTTCGGCGCCGGGCTCGCCGCCCATCCACGCGGCGAGCGAATCGCCGGCTCGCTGGGCCTCCGGCGTCGGTCCGATCGTGCATGCGATGTCGGCCCGCACCGAGCGGGCGAGCCCGACGAGCGAGGGATCGCCGACCACGATCGATGCCCGGACCGGCGGGGATTGTTCGTCGTCGAGCAGCTCGGCCAGCGCTTCGCGCAGCGAGCCTCGCGCGACGTCGAGCGCGCGGTCGGCGTCGGCCCCGTGCGGCGGCTGGTCGAGGGGAACGTCGGCGGGGATCACGGTGTGGGCGAGGATCCGCCCGTCCGGATGGGCCCAGAGCAGCGCGTTCCAGCGACGGCCCGGATGTTCCTCGACCGAGATGTCGAGTTCGGTGAGCGCGCCCTGCAGGGTGACCGTGTTCGCGCGGCGGTAGCGGTCGAGGGGGATGATGTCGTCGGTCATGGCGATCGGACCGGAGGCGCGGGACGGGAGGTGTGGGACGTGAGCTGTGGGATCCAGGCGGCGGGACGCCGGTCGGGAATCTACACGAAACCGGGGGCAGGGGTCCATGGCGCGCCTCGGGACGCGGGGTCGGGCTCTCCGGTGCCGGGATCGGGGTTCTCCTGCCCCGGGCGAGCGGCTAGACTGCTGCGGGTCCCGCTCCGCGGGAACGACCCCGGCGCTGGATCGTCGGCCCGTCCCGTGCACGGACCGGGCGGTCGACCCGCGGTCGGCGGTGGAATGCGCCCCCGGATCCGGCACTGCGCGAGGATCGTCTGGATGCGAACGGTGAAACGACACCGGACCGTGGTCCCGAGGACTCTGCGCCCGGTCGGTCCTCGGCCCGACCGTGATCGATCCTGCGCGTCCGATCGACCGCTTCCGCGGTGGAAGTGGCGGGGCGTCGGATGCGCCGTGGTGCTCGCGGCGACCCTGCTCGGCGCCTGCGGCGGTCCTCCGTCCCCCGACCTGAAGACCCTCTACGGTCGGGCGGCCAGGACCCACGACGACCTGCGCAATCCGGTGATCCTTATTCCCGGCCTCATGGGTTCCCGCCTCGCCGATGCCGACGGAGCCACCGTGTGGGGCCGGCTGCGCGACTCCGACGCGGCCGACCCCAACCATCCCGACGGCGCGCGCCGCTTCGCCCTGCCCATGGCCGAGGGGGTGCCGCTGTCGGCCCTGCGCGACTCGGTGCGCGCCGTGGGCCCACTCGACAAGCTCGAGATCGAGATCATGGGCATGGCGATCGCCTTCGACGCCTACGTCGACATCCTCGACGCGCTCGGCGTGGGCGGGTACCGCAGCCGTCGGTCCAGCGAACCCGGCGACCTGGATTACGGCCCCGACCATTTCACCTGCTTCGAGTTCGACTACGACTGGCGCCGAAGCAATGTGGACAACGCGCAGCGCCTGCACGCGTTCATGACCGAACGCAAGAGGGAGGTCGAACGCGAGATCGAGCAGCGCTACGGCGTGACCGACCACGAGGTGCGCTTCGACATCGTTGCGCACTCCATGGGTGCGCTGTTGACGCGCTACTACCTGCGCTACGGCGACACGCCGTTGCCCGCGGAGGGAGAGGTTCCGCCCCCGACCTGGGCCGGCGCCGAACTCGTGGAGCGTGCCGTGCTCGTGGCCCCGCCCAACGCCGGCGCGCCGCAGGCCCTGCAGGATCTCCTGCACGGCAAGGATCTCGGGTTCCTGCTCCCGCACTACCAGCCGGCACTGCTCGGGACCCTGCCGTCGGCCTACGAGATGCTGCCGCGGCCGCGCCACCGCCGGGTCGTGGACGGAGCCGACGAACCCATCGACGCACTGTACGACATCGACACGTGGAACGAGCGCGGGTGGGGCCTGGCCGATCCGGGGCAGGACGAGGTCTTGCGACGATTGCTGCCCGAGGTCGAGGACGCGTCCGCACGCCGACGGATCGCCCTCGACCACCTCGAGAAGTGCCTGCGCAACGCCGAACGCTTCGCCCTGGCACTGGACCGGCCGGCATCTCCTCCGCCGGAGCTGCGCATCGATCTGATCGCCGGTGACGCGCACCCCACACCCAGCCGCGTGCGGATCGTCGACGGCGAGATCGAGATCCTGGATCGCGCCCCGGGCGACGGCACGGTCCTGCGCGCCAGCGCGCTCATGGACGAGCGCGTGGGTGGCGAGTGGCAGACGCGATTGGTGTCGCCGATCGCGTGGCAGCAGGTGGTGTTCCTCACATCGTCGCACATCGAGCTGACGCAGGACCCGGCGTTCATCGACAATCTGTTGTTCACGTTGATGGAGGCGCCGAGGTAGGGGGCAGAGGCCGCTTGCTCCGGAGATCCACCCGTGTCGACCGTACGCTCGTCACGCCGCACTGGTCACAAAGGTCGAGTCCCTGACGCAGGATCTTCCGCTGCATGGAGCGGCCGCGGTCGCCGTTCCACACCTGCAGCAGGCCGCCGTCGCGTTCCACATTGCCGAGGACGTTCGCGCCGTCGGTGTCGAAGCAGCACGAGATGAGATCGCCGTTCCACGCGAGCTGGGTCTCGTTGAACGCGAACGAGCAGAAGCCGGGGCGTAGCTGCGCCTGTCCGTTCTGGTCGTCGCGGTACTGGCGGATGGCCGACGACGTGGGCAGGTACCGGTCCTTGAGGGCCGACACGTCCTCGTCGAAGTAGTCGTTCACGCAGGCGGGCTTCAGGTCGACGGCATCGACGCCGACCCGCTCGGCGTAGTCGACGACGTCGTCGATCTCGGACTCGTTGTGGCGGAACACGACGAACTGAAGAACGATCCTCGTGGAAGCGCTCCGGCGCCGCTTCTCGTCGACGAGGCGTTCGAGGTTGGTCTTGACGTCCGACAGCGTCGTGCCGTCCCGGTAGTTGCGGTACTGTTCGTACGTGGCGGGCGTCGTGCCGTCGAGCGAGAAGAGGATCTCCGTGGGTTCGGCGTCGAGGATGTCGGATGCGCGATCCCGTGTGCCGTTCGTGCCCACCAGGACCTGGGCGCCGTGACCCCGCGCGATGCGGACGAGATCCGGGAGCCGCGGGTGAAGGAAGGGTTCGCCCGCGAAGTTCATGATGACCATGCGAACCCGAGGACCGACTTCGTCGATCACGCGCGCCAGGAGGCCCGGATCGAGCATGCCGACGTCACGGTCCATGGTGCGGGCACCAACGGGGCACAAGGGGCACTTGCCGTTGCAGGCGTTGGTCGGTTCGACCATCAGGACGCGCGGGCAGCTCATGAGCCCGGTGGCCGGCGCGACCAGGCGGAGGGCCGCGTCACGCAGCGGACGAGGGGTGCGGGCGAGCGTGCGGTCGCTCGCGCGGTAGAGGTCGCGGATGCCGATCATGGGGTTGCCTTTCTCGTGCGG